>NZ_RZSR01000318.1:0-5802 GCF_004023265.1 Mesorhizobium sp. M1A.F.Ca.IN.020.06.1.1 | reverse complement strand
ACGGCTGTCGCCCTAACGATCTTTGGTGTGCCGACTACAAGGGCGAGTTCGGCAGAGAACACGGCCGGGACAGGGGATCACAAACACTTGACCGTTCCAGACCCTGGCAGTGGCGCATCGATTGACCGTTGGCTCTGTTCGTGGGCACCGAAAATAGGGCCTTCTTGGTCCTCGGCAGAGAATATGGCCCGGACGGGGGATAACAAACACTTGACCGTTCCAGACTCTGGCAGTGGCGCATCGATTGACCGTCGACTCTGTTCGCGAGCGCCGAAAATACGGACGACCCCTATGGTCAAAGTGCACTTCTGACCTGCTAGGCACTGTTCGATAACTGGAGGCACCCGCTACGGTGCCCTCGTATTTAAGACACCTGTCAGTTTCAAGCCTGGACATTGACGCGTGGCGCGGCTGCCATTCGTTGACCGCCACGTCGAATTGCCCGCCAACCAGTGTACAGCCGCCGGTGGTCACATTGAGCAAAAGTGCCGAGATCAGGAGGGGTTTCATAAGGCCTCTTCGTTTGGCTTTGTTAACGACCCCTTTCTTGCAATTGTAGCTGACAGCAGCCTGAAAGCCCCCAGATATTCGCTGGCGCCGGTTCAGCCTACTGTCAGCTTCGATCAATAAGGCAGGAGCCTTGCCCTCATACCGGAGCTCGGCAGCCTGATGCGAATACTGCTCATTGAAGACGACGACGACCTTAGAAGTGCTGTGCACGATCATTTGGTGGCTGGTGGCCACGCGGTCGACTGGGCCGAGGGCCTGTCCGGAGCGCGCGGTCATGCAGCTGTGGCCGGCTACGACGTTATTTTGCTCGACGTTCACCTGCCGGACGGCAATGGCATCGACTATCTGCGGGAGCTGATCAAGGGGCTTGATACAACGCCGGTCATCATTCTGACAGCCCGCGATCGGATTTCGCATCGCATCGAGGGGCTCAACGCTGGCGCCGACGACTATTTGGTCAAGCCGTTCGATCTGGGGGAACTCTCGGCACGCATCCGTGCAGTGGCACGTCGCCAAGGGCATTTTCCGGAGCCGCAATTTTCGGTTGGGACGCTTTCCATACAGGCAGCCGAGCGACGCCTCTTCCGCGACGGGCAGGAGGTCCACCTGTCTGGACGCGAATGGGCGGTGCTCGACTGCCTTCTACGCCGGCCCGGTTCGGTCGTTTCAAAGGGGAGGATCGAGCACGCGCTTTATTCATTCAATTCGGAGTTCGAGAGCAACACAGTGGAGGTTTATGTCAGCCGGCTCCGCAAGAAGATCGGCGGGGATAGAATAGCAACCGTGCGTGGCTCCGGATACAGGCTCGTGGTCACATGACGAACTCGAACAGCATGACGAGAAAGCTGATATCGTGGTTAGGCGGGGCAACGCTCCCGGTTTGGATCGCCGCCCCAACCATTGCTGCGTTCATTTTTTGCAATAATGTAAACGAAAGTTCGGATGACTTGCTCCAGGGGAGCGCAGAGTACAGAGAACCAGAGCTGATCAAGGTCTTGAATGGAAAACACGTTGATCAATACAATAACCACTTGCCAACTTATGAAAAGTACTGGACCTATCGTGAGCGGGTTATTAATAAGTACGGGGTAGTGCTTATTTCTGAACCGGAAGAGGGTCAGCAGCCCTTCCCTGATGCTCCCCTGAGTAACGGCTTTTGGCGAAACGCTGATTACCGCGTCTACACAGAGGAGATCCAAGACGGCGTGTATCATCAGTTGGCCGAACCGCTTGATGGCCGCCGTACCACAATCGCGAAGGGCGCACTTTTTGTCTTCCTTCCGACACTCGTGCTCCTGCCCTTTAGCTTAGCTGTTTGGTGGATCGTGATCCGGCGCTCGCTGCGGCCAATCGAGGTACTGCGACAGCAGATCGGATCGCGCGACGGCGGCAATCTGTCACCAATGGACTTGGGCGATTTCCCGGCAGAGTTGGCTCCAATCGCGGCATCCGTCAATCGGCTTCTCGATCGTCTGCGGGCGGCTCTCGAGGCCGAACGCGAGTTCGCCGCAAACAGTGCGCATGAACTGCGCACGCCGATCGCAGGTTCAATCGCTCAGATGCAGAGATTAGTGGCCGAGCTTCCCAATGGGTCGGCCAAAATGCGTGCGCGCGGCATCGAGCAAGCGCTGTCGAGCCTTGGCCGCCTTGTCGAAAAAGTGCTTCAGCTCGCTCAAGCCGAATCGGGGGTTGGCATGGCGGATCACGCGATCGATCTTGTCCGATCGGTTCGGCTGGAAATCGATGACCTGAGGAAAAAGCCGCAATATGCCGGACGCCTGCATCTTAACGTCGACGGCTGCCCCACTTTGATGCGCAAAGTGGATGTCGATGCGTTTGGGATCCTCCTTCGTAACCTGATCGAGAATGCGCTGATACATGGACTGCCCACTGTTCCGACAACAGTTTCCGTCCAAACTGATGGAACCATCGCTATTGCAAACGCCGGACCGGTGGTGCCCCTCCCCGACCTCGAAGGGCTTACAAAGCGATTTAGTCGTGGTGCTACTCCTGCTGCGGGCTCAGGCCTTGGTCTACATATCGCTAACATGGTTATCCAGCGGATCGGTGGCAGTCTAGAGCTTGCGTCGCCCGCCCGCGGTCGCAATGATGGTTTCGAGGCGATCATACGAATTCCTCAATGACACCGGTGAATTCGACGACAGTTGGACACAGGGCGGATTGCTGGCAAGGCTGCTGACAGGGCGAACTGTACGGCAGTATGTATACGGCGTAGAAATCGTACTTCACACAACGCATTTCGGCCGCGGCAATCAATGCCGCTATCATCGTCTGAGCAGTTCGATCGAAGCGACACGACATGATCGGCAAAATCGAAGGCTCCGCCTCACCGCTCGCTCGATTTCGCCCGGGGAGAAAAAAGGCCATCCGAGAAAGTGCAAGCCGCCGCGCAAAGGCGACGTGTCCAATTGTCTGGGTGCCCCTGTGCGCCGGCCCGATCGGGTTGGCGCAGGTCCAGTAAGGACCCGGACCAACCATTCCATTTAGACGACCGGCAGGTTTTAATCGGCGTCCGGATCGCCGTCCCAAAATGCCCCAAGTATACGGCTAGAAAGGCTGCCAACGATCGAGCTTTGGTCGGAGGCGTGCTTGTCAGCGTCTTGGGTGCTTGACCGGCCTTTGCAATGGCCATCGCCATCGCAAGTATCGTGCGTGGCCAGTGAGACCGCAATTTCATCAGCCTGGAGCCGACCGTATCGGTGCTTTTTTATGATTTAGGGATTTTTCGTTTTCCTCTTGGATCATCACGGGTTTGGAGAGGATCTGGTGTTAAGTGCCATTCGGAGCGCCGGCGAACGGCCCGAAATTAATGTGGTCGAGTGATGAAGCCTCCCGAATGCGTTAAACGAGACCCTTTATGGCGGCCCTGGCTGACAACAGTCTGAAAGCTGCAAGCGGCATGCGAAAATGGGGCGATCCTGAATGACGACAGATGCTATCAACATGAAAGAGGCTCGCCCTGAAAGCTGAGCACGCTTTATGCTCAGGCTGCTGACAAGGCCAAAGCAGCGTAAGTGCGTAGTGAAATCCAAGGTCCACATGGGTCGTCGCGCGTCCCATGCGCCTGGGAAGGCGCCGGCCCGGCCAAGCTTTCCCAGCTCGTCCGCATGATGCTTCGCTGAGCGTCAATGGACGTTGGCGCGAGACCAAGGCGTCGTGCGTTGCAATCCGGACGGTCCAGGGTATCAGGAGTTTCACGGCCTCGGCCCGCTTGGCTGGCCACAGTTGAAGCTCCAACGTACCGGCTGGCACCGGGAAATTGGGCTCTGCGCTGCCTCAACGCTGATGGCACGGTCAATGCTTGCCTACCGATGGGGCCGCCCATGCCGTGATGCTGTCGGTCGACGTTCGCAAACCAGACCCTCGCGAGACCCAGCGAAGGGGCTCGCCGGTACGACGAGGGACCTTACCTCTTTATGCGCGGCATCATTATCGAGGATGACATGTTGCCTTACACGTCGTCCCTCGCGCTCGGGTCTTTGTGGGGCGGATGAAGTCCTGATCGCGGTGGCACTGCTGCATGTTTGCGTAAGACCCATCCAGTCACGATCGCGCTGTCCTTCGATGTCGCGGTGCTGATAGGCGGGCAGATCGGTGTGCGCGGCGCCCGCCAAAGGATCGTCGTCACGCCGGAGGAGGCGAGCGTCATAGCCGGCGCGCCGGCGAAAGGCGCTTTCTGTCGGATGCCCGACAATGTCGGATATCGCAAGTATCAAGGTTGGATCAAACCTTGCGAATCGGGGCTTTCTTACTTGGCACGGGGCATGCTCAGGTATCCGCAAACACCCAATGGATAACGAGCAGACTTCCCATGGCCTCACCATGCCGAAAGTTTCCCGGACGCATCCAAAGATGAGGCTCGCGTCAGGCCCAGCAACACGCTGACGGCTCATGTGGCTCGGCGTCGCGTGCCGATCCACTTTCTCCCAATAGGCGTTCGGGAGACATAGATCCTTCAAAATGAGGAACAGATCACTTTGCCAGGAACGCAGCCCATAACCCCACTCTCCCTACCAGAACTACCAAGCAAGCCCCGCACTCATGGGCTTCGCAGGACGTCCGTTGCGTCCGAGTTGGTCGGCGCGGGGCCGGCTCCGATCCCCGTCGCATGGGAGGACGGCAAGGCGAGGGATTTCGTGCTCGACAACGGCATGGAGGTGGTCGTCATTCCCAACCACCGGGCGCCGATCGTCACCCACATGGTGTGGTACAAGATCGGCAGCGCCGACGAGCCGCCGGGCAAATCCGGCATCGCCCATTTCTTCGAGCATCTGATGTTCAAGGCGACGACCAACCATGCGGGCGGCGAATTCGACCGCGCAGTGTTCGAGATCGGCGGCTCCAACAACGCCTTCACCTCCTCCGACTACACCGCCTTCTATCAGACAGTGGCGCCGTCGGCGCTCGAGCTGATGATGAGCTTCGAGGCCGACCGAATGCGAAACCTCATCCTGACCGACGATGTCGTCAAGACCGAGCGCGATGTGGTCATCGAGGAGCGCCGCTCAAGCACCGACACCAACCCGCAGGACGTTCTCCATGAGGAGATCGACGCGACGCTGTGGCAGAACCACCCCTATCGCATCCCGATCATCGGCTGGATGCAGGAGATCGAGCAGCTGAACCGCGTCGACGCCACCGTCTTCTATGAAAAGTACTACTGGCCCAACAACTCCGTGCTGATCGTGGCCGGCGATGTCGAACCGGACACGGTGCGGGCGCTGGCCGAAAAGACCTATGGCAAGGTGGCGCGCGGACCTGACCTGCCGCCGCGCATCCGGCCGGTTGAGCCCGAGCAGAACACCAGGCGCACCGTCACGCTCTCAGACGCCCGCGTCAGCGTGCCCAGTTTTTCGACGCAGTGGGTGGTGCCGTCCTACCACACCGCCAAGCCGGGCGAGGCCGAAGCGCTCGACCTGCTGGCCGAAATTCTCGGCGGCGGTAACCGCGGCCGGCTCTACCAGGCGCTCGCTGTCCAGCAAGGTATCGCTTCCAGCGCCCGCGTCTATTTCCAGGGCACTATGCTCGACGACACCAAGTTCGCCATCTATGGCGCACCGCGCGGCGATGCCAAGCTGGCTGATCTCGAAGCGGCGGCCGCTGCCGAAGTTGCCCGCATTGCCGAGGATGGTGTCAGCAACGAGGAACTAGGCAAGGCCAAGGACCACTATTTGCTCAATATGATCTTTGCGGAAGACAACCTGGACTGGCTCGCCAGCATCTACGGCTCGACGCTGGCCACCGGCGGTACCGTGGAGGGTGTCGAGGAAC
>NZ_RZSR01000317.1:0-5804 GCF_004023265.1 Mesorhizobium sp. M1A.F.Ca.IN.020.06.1.1 | reverse complement strand
GCCCGACGAAGGAAGTGAACAGCCAAGTCGGCAGGTCGGCGGGCAGCAGCGGCGGGAAGCCGCCGGACACGACGACGGTGAGCGAGCGCGCCATGAAGAGCATGCCGAGCGTGGTGATGAAGCTCGGGATGGCGAAGCGGATGGTGACGTAACCGTTGATGAAGCCGATGGCCGCCGAGACGAGCAGCCCGGCGAGCAGCGCCAGCGGGAACGGCCAGCCCTGCACCATCAGCACCGCCATCGTCATCGGCATCAGCGCGAAGACCGAACCGACCGACAGGTCGAACTCGCCGCTGATCATCAGGATGGTAACGCCGATGGCGACGAGGCCGGCCTCCGGCAGGATGCCGAGGATGCCGCGCAGATTGTCCTGGTTCAGGAACACGCCGTGGGAGCGGACCTGGAACAGGACGATGAGCAGCACCAGGAGGATCAGCCCGGCCAGTTCCGGCTTCTCGAGATAGGTCTTGAACAGGCGCTTCAATGAAAGGCTCCGGTGCGGTGATTGTGAAAGGTACTGTGGCGCCGCGTTCCTTCACACCCCCCTCTGTCCTGCCGGACGGTCCGGCAGGACAGAGGGGGGTGATGTCCCGCCAGCATTTCGGTGACGGGCGTCTCGGCCAATCTCAAAGGCATGCGACCTCAGCGCATGCCCTGCGCGGACAGCGCCATGATCGCATCGGCGTCCTTCTGGCGCACGATGCCCTGCCCCGTGTCGATGTCGGAAGGCGCAAGACCGAGCTTCTTGTTGAGATAGACTTCCATCACCGGCATGAAGCCCTGCATGTAGGGCTGCTGGTCGACCAGCGCCTGGACATAGCCCTTCTGCATCTGCTGCAGCACTTCCGGCACGAGATCGAAGCCGCCGAGCAGGACCTTGCCGGGCGCGACCCCGCGATCGGCCAGCACGCGCGCCACGCCGGCGCACCAGAAGCCGGTGTCGAAATAGGCGGTGGTGTCGGGATGCGCGTTGAGATAGGCGCCGACGCGGTCGGAAGTGATGGCGAGGTCGGTGCCGCTGTCGAGACGCTCCCACGAAACGTCGCGGTCCTTATGAGCGGCCTTGTACTCCTCGAGGAACTGCATGACGCCGGCGCCGCGGGTTTCCGACCAGTTCTGGCCCGGCGCCGAAATGCCGACCAGCACCTTGATCGGACCATCCTTCGGAAAGTTCTCGGAAATCGCCTTGGCGAGCGAGTAGCCGGCTGGCTTGAAGCCCTGGCCGATGAAGGCCTGGCGCGCATTGCCCTTGGCGCCTTCGGTGTCGTCGACATTGACGGCGATCACCACCACGCCGGCGTCGCGGGCCTCCTTGATGACATCGTCGAAGGCATGGTCGTCGACGATGGAGGTGAGCAGCGCGTCGGGCTTGGCGGCAAGGGCCGCGCGCATGTTCGCGACCTGCTGCTCGATCGATCCCTCGGTCTGGGTGAAGACCATGTTGCAGTTGGCCTCGACCTTGGCGCAGCCATCATCGAAACCTTTCTTCACCGCCTGCCAGAATGTGTTGGAGGCCGACGAATGATGGGTGAAGACGATGTTGAGCCCGTCGGCTTTGGCGGCCGATTGCCCGCCGATGAGGGCGGCGCCGAGCAGAAGCATTGCTGTCAGTTTTCTCATGTTTGTTCCTCCCTATGGATCCTAGATGTGCGTCTTGGGCTAAATGTCCGTCTGGCTGCTGACGCGGCGGTGGACGGTGTAGGCCTTGCCAAGATCGGGACTGAGCGCCAGCCCGAGCCCAGGCCCCGGCGGCACGGTGATCATGCCGTCTTTCACCTCGGGCAGCGCCGTCACCAAGTCGCGGTACCAGGTGCGGTAGAAGGCGCGCACGCTTTCCTGGACGAGCGCGTTGGGCGCGTTGAGCGACAAATGGGTGGACGCTGCGAGCACGACCGGACCGGTGCAGTCGTGCGGCGCCACCGGCAGCCGCCAAGCCTCGGCCATCGAAGCGATCTTGCGCGCCTCCGACAGACCGCCGCACCAGGAGATGTCGAGCATGACGATCCCGGCCGCTCCGGTCTCCAGAAGATCGCGGAAAGCCCAGCGGCTGCCCAGCGTCTCGGAGGCCGAGATCGGCGCCGGACTGGCGGCGGCGTAACGCCTCAAATCGCCGAGGCTGTCCATGCGGATCGGGTCTTCGTGCCAATAGGTGGCGTAGGGCCTGAGCGCCTCGGCAATTCTCATCGCCGGCAGGAGCTGCCACATCGAATGGAACTCGACCATGATGTCGATCTTGTCGCCGACGGCTTTGCGAATCTTTTCGAAAGGCTCGAGCGCCGCCTTCAAGTCGGCCGCCGAGATGTCGTTGCCGCGCGTCTTCTCCGCCGCGTGGTCGAACGGCCAGATCTTCATTGCGGTGATGCCGTCGGAGAGCAATTCCTCGGCCAGCTCGCCGGCGCGGGTGAGGAAGGCGTTGAGATCGTCGTAATCGCGCCCGGCGCCGATGCCGTAATTGGCCGTCGTCTGGCCCTTGGCGTCCTTGATGTACTCGGTGCCGGCGCAGGTGTTGTAAGTGCGGATCGAGCGACGGCTGAAACCGCCGAGCAGCTGCGCGACCGGCTGGCCAGTGGCCTTGCCGAAAACGTCCCACAGCGCGATGTCGAAGGCCGAGTTGCCGCGCACCTCGGCGCCGCTGGAGCGGAAGCCGAGATAGCCGACGAGATCGGCGGCCAAAAGATCGATCTCCAGCGGATCGCGGCCGATCACCCTGGGCGCCACATATTCGTGCAGATATTCCTCGACGGTGCGCGATAGATAGAACGTCTCGCCGAGTCCGGTGATGCCCTCGTCGGTATGAACCTCGACCCAGAGCAGGTTGGGCCGTTCCTCGATGCGCACGGTCTCGATGGCGCGGATCTTCATCAGGCTATCCCCGCGTCGATCAGCGCCTTGACGCTCTTGTCGAAATGCTCGGCCATATGCTCGGCCGCAAGCCGCGGATCGCCCTTGAGGATGGCGTCGGCGATGTCCTCATGGCCCTTGATCATCTTGAGCTGGTCCTCGTCGGAGGAACGGGTTCGCCAGCCAATGACCCAGGTGCGCCGCGTCACGCCGCTGAAGGCGGTGACGATCAGCGAAAAGACCGGATTGTGCGAGGCCGCCGCGATCGCTTCGTGGAAGGCGATGTCATGCTCCATGACGGTCTCGGGGTTCTTGCAACTCTCGCGCATCAGCCGAGCCGACTGGGCGATCGCCGCGGCTTCCGCGTTGGTGCGGCGCAGTGCTGCCAGCGCCACGGTGCGCATCTCGATGGTGCGCCTGACGTCATAGACCTGCTGCACGCTGATCTGCTGGGTGGTGATGCCGTGCTCGATCACCATCGACATCGCGCCGGTGTCGAGCTTGGCGACGGTGGCGCGGCGCCCGGCGCTCATGTCGATCAGCCGCATCGCCGACAGCGAGCGGAAGGCCTCTCGCACGACCGTTCGGGAAACGTTGAGCTGGCGCGTCATGGCGGCCTCGCTGGGCAGCGGATCGCCGGGCGCCAGGCCTTCCGAGCGGATGTGCTGGGTTATCGCCTGAATCGCCGTGCTGACCAGGCCAGGACTCGGTTCATCCGGTGGGTCCGTCTGCTCTTGCATCCGTTTCCTCAACACCTGTATGACAGGTTGATGTTGAATTGCTCATATTTCGGCTTAAAGATATATGTCAAGCTGATTTTCTGACACCCTGCCCCGAGGCGCCCCATGCACGAGAAGCAAGCCGGCCTGATCTTCGATGCGCGCGACGTGGTCGGCGAAAGCCTGGTGTGGGACGAGCGCCGCGAAAGGCTGGTTTGGGTCGACATCATCGGCCGCAGGATCCATCGGCTGGATCCGCTGAGCGGCGCGCATGAAAGCTGGCAGACGCCCGATCTCGTGACCTCGGTCGGCCTGCGCAACGACGGCGGCGCGATCGTCGGGTTGCGCAAGGAGATCGCGCTATGGGACTTCGATGGGCCGTTCCGGACGCTCGCGATGATCGAGGACGACAGGCCGGGAACGCGGCTCAACGAGGGCGTGGTGGCGCCGGACGGTTCGTTCTGGGTTGGAACGATGGCCAACAACATCGGTCCGGACGACGCGCCGGTGCCCATCGCCAGCGATGAAGGTCGGCTCTACCGGGTCGGCCGGGAGGGCAATGTGACGCCGCTCAGCGAAGACCGGTTCGGCATCACCAACACGATGGTGTGGCTGCCCGACGGACGCTTCGTCACCGCCGACACGACGAAGAACGCGCTCTACAGCTATGACTGGGACAAGAAGGCGGGACGGCTCGGCCGGGCGCTCCCCTTCTTCACCGGCTTCGAGCGCGGCCTGCCGGACGGCTCCTGCCTTGACGCAGAGGGCTATATCTGGAACTGCCGGGTGGTTGGCGGAAGCTGCCTCGCCCGCATCGCGCCCGACGGCAAGCTGGACCGGATCGCCGAATTGCCCTGCAGCTGGCCGACGAGCTGCGCCTTCGGCGGCCCCGGCCTCGACACGCTGTTCGTCACCTCGGCGCGCTTCACCATGAGCGCCGAGCATCTCGACGCCAACCCCTTCGAAGGCGGCCTGTTCGCGCTCAGGCCCGGCGTGCGCGGCGTGCAAGGCAACCGGTTCGGATAATCTCCCCATCGAGAGATCGGCAGCAGCGATCAAAAAACTTCACCATCGATGTCGGACTGGCCAATCACCGTTCGTCATAGGAGCATAGACCGGCAATCAACAGGAGAAACGAAATGCCCAGCACTGTCCGCCTGCACCGCGTGCTTTCCACCAAACCTGAAAAAGTCTATCGCGCTTTCATCGAGGCGGACGCGCTGGCGAAATGGCTGCCGCCGAACGGCTTCACCTGCACGGTGCATCACTTGGATGCAAAGGCCGGCGGCAACTTCAAAATGTCGTTCCGCAACTTCACCACGGGCGAAAGCCATGCTTTCGGCGGCGACTATGTCGAGCTCGTTCCGGGTGAGCTCGTGCGCTACACCGACAAGTTCGACGATCCTAACCTGCCCGGCGAGATGCAGGTGACGGTGACGTTGAAGAAAGTCTCGGTCGGCACGGAGATGGAGATCACCCAGGCCGGCATTCCGGACGCCATCCCCGCCGAGGCCTGCTATCTCGGCTGGCAGGAGTCGCTCAAGAACCTGGCAAGGCTCGTCGAGCCCGAGATCAGTCAGTAAAGATCGATCGCAGGGTCTATGCAGCCGGCCGCGACGGAGCGGCCGGCACGCGGCCCGATTTCCAATCCGCGACGTTACGCGTTTCCCCCGCTTGCCAGAATGGCTGCGCTGGGCTGGATTGAGCAAAGCCGAGCTCGAATGCCGAACGGACAGGCAGAAGGGGGGCGCGATGGAGCCGATTCCAGCCGGATCGTCACCGGCTGACGACAAGGTCGAGCATTACGAGCTCGGCCTCTGCCTGTCGGGCGGCGGCTATCGCGCCATGCTGTTCCATGCCGGCGTGCTCTGCCGGCTGAACGAGGCCGGCCTGCTTCAGAAAATCGACATGGTCAGTTCGGTCTCGGGCGGCTCGATCGCCGCCGGGCTGCTTGCGGTTCTCTGGCCGCGCCTCAGCTTTGCCGACGGCGTTGCCACGAATTTCCGCGAGCTTTACGTCGAAAAAATCCTCGCTTTCTCGCAGGTCTTCCTTGACGCGCCGTCGATCCTCAAGGGCGTGTTCAACCCGTTTTCGAGCGCGGCGCGCGAAGTCGCCACCTGCTACGAGCGCCATCTGTTCGACGGCAAGGTGCCGACGCTGAAGAGCCTGACCCGGCGTCCGTGGTTCGTGTTCTGCTCGAGCAATCTCAGCACCGGCTCTCTTTTCTCTGCACGCTACTCCGTC
>NZ_RZSR01000316.1:0-5821 GCF_004023265.1 Mesorhizobium sp. M1A.F.Ca.IN.020.06.1.1 | reverse complement strand
ATCATGAAACGGGCAAGCGAACGGGTTTGCTGAGTAGCCATGACGGTCACCCTCCCAAGGTCAGCCGGATTTAGACTTGTGCCAGAATTCCTGATTGCAGAGGTGGCCGCCCGAACTGGGTTTCGGGCGGCCTATGCCGGTCATGATCCGCTACCGGCGTTCGGCACCGGGAGGAGCCTTACTTGAGGTAGCCGCCTTCGGTCATCGCGGCGGTCGCCGCGTCCTGGGCCTGCTTCAGCGCATCATCGACGCTCGACTGGCCGGCAAGAGCGGCGGAGAAGAGCTGACCGACGGTGGTGCCGAGGCCCTGGAATTCCGGGATGGCCACGAACTGCACGCCGACATAGGGCACCGGCTTGACGGTCGGATGCGTCGGGTCGGCGGCATTGATGGAGTCCAGCGTCATCTTCGCGAAGGGCGCTGCCTTCTGGTACTCCGGATTGTTGTAGAGCGAGGTCCGCGTTCCGGGCGGAACGTTGGCCCAGCCTTCCTTCGAAGCCACCAGTTCGAGGTAGTGCTTCGAGGTCGCCCAGGAGACGAACTTCTCGGCGGCGTCGGCCTTCTTGGTGCCGGCGGGGATTGCGAGAGACCATGCCCACAGCCAGTTGCCGCGCTTGCCGAGACCCTTGTCGGGCGCCAGCGCATAGCCGACCTTGTCGGCGACCTGCGAGGCCTTCGGGTCAGAGACGAAGGACGCGGCGACGGTGGCATCGATCCACATGCCGCACTTGCCCTGCTGGAACAGCGCAAGATTCTCGTTGAAGCCGTTGGAGGACGCGCCCTCAGGACCATCTGCCTTCATCAGGTCGACATAGAACTGCAGCGTGTTCTTCCATTCCGGCTGGTCGAATTGCGGCTTCCAGTTCTCATCGAACCAGCGGGCGCCGAAGGAGTTCGACATGGCGGTCAGGAAGGCCATGTTCTCGCCCCAGCCGGCCTTGCCGCGCAGGCAGATGCCGTTCACGCCATTGGCCCGATCGGTCATCTTGTCGGCGGCCTCCTTGATGAAGTCCCAGGTCGGCGCGTCGGGCATTTTGAGCCCCGCCTTCTCCATCAGGTCCTTGCGGTACATGACGAAGGAGCTCTCGCCGTAGAACGGCGCGGCATAGAGCTTGCCGTCGACCGAAAGGCCGCCGGCAATGGCCGGGATGATGTCCTTGACGTCGTAGTCGTCGCCGAGCTTCTCGAGCGGCAAGAGCCAGCTCTGCTTGGCCCAGATCGGAACCTCGTAAGTGCCGATGGTCAAGACGTCGTACTGGCCACCCTTGGTGGCGATGTCGGTGGTGACGCGCTCGCGCAGCACGTTTTCTTCGAGCGTGACCCAGTTGAGCTGGATGTCGGGATTGGCCTTCGTGAAGTCGTCCGTCAGCTTCTGCATGCGGACCATGTCGCCGTTGTTGACGGTGGCGATGGTGATGGATTCGGCATGCGCGGCGAATGCAAGGGCGCTGGCCGACAACAGGCCCAGGGTGAGCGTGCGAAGTTTCATCAATTCCTCCCTAAAACCAAGATGAGCATTTGCCTTGGCTGTGGGCAATTACTCACTAAGTGTGAATTATGTCAAGCCGGAATCGATGCTGCAGCGCAGCACAAATCGATGCCGCGCCCGTCTGCGCGATGCGTAGCGGAGACGGCAGGCTGTGATGCCGGCCTACTGACAGGCGATCTCGGCGAGAATCCAATCGCGGAAGGCGCGGATCTTCGGCACGTTGCGCCGGGCAGTGGGATAGACCAGCCAGTAGGCGTGGCCGTCGTCGCCGACGAGGTCGAAGGGCTGGATCAGCCGGCCGTCGGCAAGCTCGTTCTTGAACAGGGCGCTGGTGACGATCGCAACACCTTGCCCGGCCATCGCGGCATTGGCCTCATAGGCCTGCGCGCCCATGCTGGTGCCGGGACGGCTGGCGAGTTCCTCCGCGGGCAGACCGGCGAGCGCGAACCATTCCTGCCACCAGATGTCGCCGGGATCGAGGATGGGGAGCTTGAGCAGGTCGGCCGGCTCCTTGACGCCGCCGATGCTCGCCGCAAGCCTAGGGCTGAGCACCGGGGTGAAGTCGGCCCTGAACAGCATATGCGTTTCCACGCCCGGCCACTTGCCGCCGCCGGAGCGGATGGCGATGTCGACGTCCTCACGGGCGAAGTCGACGACCCGGTTCGAGGTGTCGACGCGCACGGCAAGCGAGGGGTGAGCGACCTGAAAGGATCCCAGATGCTGCGCCAGCCAGTTCGAGGCGAAGGTGAGCAGGGTGGAAACGCAAAGCACGCCGTCGGCGCCGGCTCGGGCGGCCGCATAGGCGCCGCTCAGCAGCGCGAATGCCTCGCTGACAGCCGGCGCAAGACGCTGGCCGGGTTCGGTCAGCTCGATCTGCCGTGGACGGCGCAGGAACAGCGGCGCGCCGATGCGCTCCTCCAGAAGCTTGATCTGATAGCTCGCGGCGGCCTGAGTCATGCCGAGCTCCTCAGCGGCCTTGGTGAAGGAGAGGTGTCTGGCCACGGCATCGAACACCCGAATCGCCTGCAGGGGCGGGAGCTGGACATTCTGACGGGAGCTCAGATCGGGCATAAGGCCTCTTTATGGGTCATGATCGACGTTTGATTGGAAGCACGTGCCGATCAGCCCGATATTTGGGGTCGACGATCACTCCAGTTCAAGCATAGCGAAGGCTGACGATCATGACTCCGATGCAGGAAAAACTCGATTCGACCCCAATACATAGATGGATTTCGCTGCTGGCACGGGAATTGTCGTGGTTCGCCAACCGCAGGCGCGGCTATGTCGATGTCCGAGAACTGTCGGAGCACCTGCAGCGGGATATGGGCTTCCTCGACGGCAACGATCCGCATGGACGCTACAAATAGCCGGGTTTCTTTTTATCGCCAACGGCTCGTCGCGTCAGATTCGCCCGAGCCCAGCATCACGATCACGCGCCGCCGAGCAGGGCGGTGGCTGTCCGTTCATCAGTGATGAGGCCATTGACCAAACGACGGTTCACGGCGGCGAGAATGCCCGGCAGCTTGCGCTCGCCCATGGCAAGCGCGATGACCAAGGACTTCTCGCGTGACGGCAAGGCGGCGGACGAAACGCGGTCGTTGGTGATGCCTTCGATCATGCGGCCTTCGCGGTCGAAAACCCAGCCGACGATCTCGCCGACGCCGCCGGCTTTCTGCAGTGCCTTCAGTTCCCCCTCCGAGATGAAGCCGTCCTCGTAGAGCGGCGCCTTCGGGCCGAGATCGCCGATGCCGACGAATGTGACGTCGGCTTCCGCGGCCAGCGCCAGCGTCGGCTGGATCATCGGCTGGCTGAGCAGCATGTCGCGCTCTTCCGGCGAGGAGGCGATGACCGGCAGCGGCATCGGGAAGGAGCGCGCCTTGACCCGATCGGCCATGGTGAAGATGACGTTGTAGAAGGCGGCCGAGCCGTCGGGCGAGATGTTGCCGGTCAAGGACACCACCTTGTGCTGCGGGCACTCCATCGGCGGCAACAGCTCGATCGCCGCCTTCAGGGTGCGCCCGGTGCCGATGGCCATGACGATGGGGGCGGCGGAGCGCAGCCGCCGCTCGATTTCGGCAGCCGCCGCCTCGGCGACGCCGATCGTCGTCGAGGACGAGGTCGGATCGCTCGGCACCACCTCGACGAGATCGAGCGCGAAACGCGACTTCAGCCGCGCGGCAAGGTCGAGGCAATTGGCGATCGGATGATCGACGCGGACCTTGATCAGCCCTTCCGACATCGCCAGCGAGACGAGCCGCTGCGCCGTCTGCCTGGAAATACCGAGCTTGGCGGCGATCTGATCCTGGGTATTGCCGGCAACATAGTAGAGCCAGCCGGCGCGCGCGGCGTCGTCCAACCTGGTGCTGCCGGTTTCCTGTCGCGCGTTCACATTCTGCCTCCCCAAGCCCGACAATAGCGGGCCCTCTAGATTACAGCGAAAGCGGCCCTGCGCAATTGTCAATTGAAAGAGCAATTGCTTGCGCCCCTGCCGACCAAGGATGACACCATTCGCGCTCGCCTCAACCATTTGCCGGGAGAGCGGTTTATCTCTGACCGGAAACCCATTAAGGGATCGGCAAAAGGAGCCTTGCATGACGCCGAAAGCGGTTTTCTGGGACATGGACGGCACGCTGGTCGACAGCGAGCCGCTGCACGAGGCAGCACTTGTGGCCGCTTTGCGCAGCGTCGGCATCACGCCGCCGACCGACCTGCACGAACGGGTGCTGGGCGTCGCGGCATGGCCGGTCTACGAAATGCTGCGCGACCAGTTCGGCCTCGACCTGCACTTCGATGACTGGATCGTGCGCAAATACGACCACTATCTGCCGATGGCCGAGACGCTCAAGCCGCGGCCCGGCGCGATCGAGGTGTTCAACGAATTGCGCGCGCTAGGCGTCGAGCAGGCGGTGGTGTCCAATTCGGACCGGCTGATCGTCGACGCCAATCTCGGCGCGGTCGGTCTCGTCTATCCCGGCATGCACACGGTGAGCCGAAACGACGTACGCCAAGGCAAGCCGCATGCGGAACCCTTCCTGCGCGCGGCTTATCTCGCCGGCGTCGATCCGGCCGACGCGGTCGCGGTCGACGACAGCCGCACCGGCGCGATGGCCGGCCTGGCTGCCGGCATGAAGACGATTTTCTGGCCGGAAGCGCCGATGGAAGGGCTGCCCGGCGCAATCGTCATCAACAGCGCCGAGGAACTGCGGGCGCAATTGGGTCTCTAAGAAGACGTGCCAACGCCGGCGCTGCCCCTCATCCGCCTGCCGGCACCTTCTCCCGGTGAATACGGGGAGAAGGGACACGCTCCGACGCCGACGATCCTCCTCTCTCCGTGCTTCACGGGGAGAGTGTGAGGGGCAGCGCCCGGCTTCGAAAATAGGCGAAAGCCAAGCCTCCAGCGTCAACCCACAACCGCGGGGCTCAGTTCCTGTAGACCGGCTCTTCCTCGTCGAGGATTGCCTTCAGCTCCGCAAGGTGGCGCTCGGCCTGGCCGGGATAGTCGTCCATCTCGCTCGCCGTCTTTTCCGCGATCTCATCGGAGAGCGTGCGCAGCGGCCGACCGGTCCACAGCGCCTTGATGTAGGTCTCGGCGGCACGCTCGAAATAGAACATGCGATTGAAGGTGTCGGCGACAGAATCCCCGATGACCATCACGCCGTGATTGCCCATGACCATCACCTTGACCTTGGGATCGACGAGCAGTCTCGAGCAGCGCTCGCCCTCCTCTTCGAAGGCCAGCCCGCCATAATGAGGGTCCACGACATGACGGTTGAAGAACATGGCCGAGTTCTGGTCGATCGGAGGCAGGGTGGAGTCGGCCAGCGAGGCAAGCACCGTGGCGTGGATCGAATGCACATGCATGGCGCAGCGCGCATGCGGCACGTTGCGGTGGATGGCGCCGTGCAGGCCCCAAGCCGTCGGGTCGGGCGCGTTGGGGCCGGAGAGCGTTTCGGGATCGTTGGCGTCGATCAAAAGCAGATCGCTCGCCTTGATACGCGAGAAATGCACCTGGTTCGGGTTCATCAGGAACTTCGTGCCGTCCTCGTTGACCGACAGCGAGAAATGATTGGCGACCGCCTCATGCATGTTGAGCCGCGCCGTCCAGCGGAAGGCGGCGGCGAGATCGACCCGCTCCTGGTAATAAGGCAGGTTGGTCAGCGTTTCCTTCTGCAGACGGGCAAGGCTCATCGAAAATCCTCCGGTTTGGCCGAGCATGCCGTGCATGGCGGCTGCCAGCAACCGCAAACTGATGGGTCAGGCGGCAGGCCGTGCCGATTGCAGCCCGCCCAGCTCGACGATGAACTCGAGCACTTCCTGCAGGCCCTTGCCGCG
>NZ_RZSR01000315.1:0-5830 GCF_004023265.1 Mesorhizobium sp. M1A.F.Ca.IN.020.06.1.1 | reverse complement strand
GCGATGATCGAGCCGTAGCCGAGCGCCAGGCGCGGCGGCTGGTCGGTCGGCCAAACCGAAGCGAGGAACGGATTGACGACGGCGAAGAGCTGCACCAGGGCCACCAGCGTCGAAATGCCAATGACGACGCCCGGCACAACGATCGCGGCACCCAGCAACGCGTCGAACACGCCCCTTGTCCGCGCGCCGACACGCTGCAGCCCGAGCGCCGCGGCCGTGCCGCAGAAAGCCGCGAGCAGCGCGCTGGTGGTGGCGATGAACAGGCTGTTCTTCAGCGCCTCGACCAGGAACGGGTTCGACAGCGCTTTGCCGTACCATTGCTCGGAGAAGCCGGTGAACTCGCTGGCGTGATGGCCGGCATTGAACGAGAACAGCACGACCAGCGCGATCGGCAGATAAAGGAAGGCAAAGACGGCAACGACGAAGGCGCGCATCAGATTAGGTCCACGCGGCGGGCGCCCGAAAGCCGGGTCGAGAGGCGGTTGGCGATGATCAGCACCACGACCGAGACCAGCACCAGCGTGATGGCAATCGCCGATCCGAACGGCCAGTTGCGTGACTGCAAGAAGAGGTCGACCAAGGCGTTGCCGATGAAGAACACCTTGCCGCCGCCAAGCAGCGTCGGGATCAGATACTCGCCGAGCAGCAGGATCATCACCAGCGAGAAGCCGGTCATCACGCCCGGCAGCGACAGCCGGAGCGTGACGCCGAGGAAGGTCGATAGCGGCGTAGCACCCAGATCGGCGGACGCCTCGAGCAGCCGCCGGTCGAGCCGTTCGAGGCTGACATAAATCGGCAGGATCATCAGCGGAAGATAGCCATAGACGATGCCGAGCAGCACGGCGCCAGGCGTGTTGATCAGCCTGAGATCCTCGATGCCTATATAGGCGAGCAGGGCGGGAATGCCGCGCCCGCCAAGGATGTACATCCAGGCATAGGTGCGCATCAGAAGGCTGGTCCAGAACGGGATGACGATCAGCGCGAGCAGGATCAACCGCCAGCGCTGCGGCGCGCGCAGCGCCAGGTAATAGGCGACGGGATAGGCAACGAGGAGGCAGGCCAGCGCGCCGACCGGCGCCAGCACCATCGTGTTCCAGAAGGCGGTCGCCCGTGCCGGCAGGTTGGCATATTGAGCGAAGGTGAACGCTGCCTGGTAGCCGCCCTCGGGTGCCCGCTCACCGACGCTGAAGACGGCGATGGCGACGAACGGCAAGACCAGGAACACGACGAGCCACAGCGTCGCCGGAGCGAGCAGTAGGGCGGTCAGGAGATTTTTGCGAAGGAGACTGCCGCGCATTGAAAAAGCCGCTTCGGCGCCGGCGGGCCTCTGCCCGCCGGCGGTAAGAACTTGACCGGAGTTGATGCCCTGATTCACGCGGCCTTGAAGCGCGCCATCAGCTCGGCGCGGCCCGGATCGGTGAGCGTCGCGGCGGCGCCGAACTCGAGCGGCTTCAGAAGCTCGGCGGCCGGATAGAGGATCGGGTTCTCGAGCACCTCCTTCGGCAGCAGCGCATTGACCCGCGCGTCGGTCGAAGGCGCGCCATTGGCCAGATGCTCCTTGACGGCGACCTTCGGGTTCATCAGGTAGTTGAGCAGCGCATAGCCGGCCGGCTTGTTCGGCGCGTCCTTCGGGATGGCGTAGAAGTCGGTCCAGATCTCGCCGCCCTCCTTGCCGAGCACATAGGCGATCTCAGGAATATCGCGATGAAGCTGCGCGCCGTCATTGGTCCAGCACATCGTCATCCAGGCGTCGCCCGAGCGCATCGACGGCTGATAGTCGCTCGACACCGCGAAGAGATGCGGCTTGACTTTGAGCAGCAGTTCCTCGGCCTTGGCGAGCTCGTCCTGCTTCAGCGAGTTGAACGAGTAGCCGTGATATTTCAGCGCATTGCCGATCGTGGTCAGCTGGTAGTCATGCACCATGGTGCGGCCGTCGCCTTCCGCCATGGCCGTGTCCCAGAATTCCTTCCAGCTCGACATCGGCTTGGCGAGCTTCTTGGTGTTGACGGCAAAGCCGGTCGTGCCCCAGTTCTTCGGCACGGCGTAGATCGTGCCGTCGATCGTGCCTTCCGCGGTGAAGCGGGCATCTTCCTTGCTGCCGTCGAAATTGCCGAGCTTGGCCATGTCCAGCGGCTCGATGATGCCGAGCTTCTTATAGGTCGAGATGGTGTAGTTGGTCGGCACGAACAGGCTCCAGCCCGAGCCGCCGGCCTGCAGCTTGGCCAGCATCTCTTCGTTCGAACCGAAGACGTTGACCTCGACGGCCACGCCCGTCTCGGCCTTGAAGTTCTCGAAGGTCTGCGGGTCGTGATAGTTCGGCCAGGTGGCGATAGACATGCGGTCGCCGAGGTTCTCGGCAGCAAAGGCCGGTGTCGGCCTGATGCCGAGCTCGCGCGCCATCACCGCGGTCGCGACACCGAGGCCGGTGAGGCCGAGGAAGTCGCGCCGGCTGATCGAGCCGCGCTTCAGGCGCATCAATTGGTCGACGAATTTTTCGGGGCTTATCGGCAGTCCGTCACGATAGGATTTTGACATGTTGGTCTTCCCTCTGGTTGGTCCCGTTGTTCTTAGGTTGCGGAAACGCCAGCGGCGCTCCGGCGGCGAAGCCGATGGCGACGGGTTCGCCCGGCTTGAAAAGGTTGCCCCGGCCAGTCACGTGATCGGCCTTGGTAAGCAATGATCCAATGCCCTGCACTTCGATCGCGTATTCCGCGGTCGAGCCAAGAAAGATGCGGTTACGGACAATGCCCTTGAGACCGCCGCCTCCGGGCGCCGAGAGGCTGAGCGATTCCGGCCGAAGGCTGACGGATACGGCCTCGCCCCGGCTGAGCGGTACCCGCTTGCGCGCCGAAATCACCGTGCCGTCGGCGAGCGCCACGTCGACGAGGTCGCCGGAGAGCCCGGCCACCTTGCCGCTGAGCAGATTCGTCTTGCCGACGAAATCGGCGACGAACAGATCGGCCGGCTCGTCATAGATCTCGCTCGGCTGGCCGATTTGCACCACGCGGCCGCCATTCATGACGCACACGAAGTCGCTCATCGACAGTGCCTCCTCCTGGTCGTGGGTGACCAGCACGAAGGTGATGCCGATCTCCCGCTGCAGGTTCTGCAGCTCGATCTGCATGTCTGTGCGCAGCTTCTTGTCGAGCGCCGCCAGTGGCTCGTCGAGCAGCAGCACCGCAGGCTTGTTGACCAGCGCCCGGGCGAGCGCGACGCGCTGCTGCTGGCCGCCGGAAAGCTCGTGGATCTTGCGGCGTCTGTAGCCGGCAAGCTGCACCATGGCCAACGCCTCACCTGCCTTCAGGCTGATCTCGCGCGACGACAGACGCGGCCTTGCCTGGCGCAGTCCGTAGGAGATGTTCTCCTCGACATCGAGATGCGGAAACAGCGCGTACTGCTGGAACACCATGTTGACCGGACGCCGGTAAGGCGGCGTTCCGGCCATGTCGCGGCCGCGGATCAGCACCTGGCCCTCGCTCGGCTGCTCGAAGCCGCCGATCATGCGCAGGCATGTCGTCTTGCCGCAGCCGGACGGTCCGAGCAGGGCGACGAAGGCCGCGGGCGGGATGGCAAGGTCGATGCCGCTGACCGCCGTGACGGCGCCGTAGCGCTTGGTGACCGCGCGAAACTCGATATCGGGCACTGCAGTCAAGCCACGGGCTCCAGCGACAGCGTGAGGCAATCTTTGCAAAGCTAGCAGAGCCAATGGCGTCTAGTATATACCTCACGGGTGGTATATTTAGTTGATTTTATCTTTTCAAGGGGTATGAACTGGGCGCCTCCCGCAGCGACGACTACAACGCGCTCGGCGCCGTGATTGCCGCGGCGCGCGAGACCGGCGATCATTTCGGCAAGGCGATCGTCGGCTGGCTGCGCGGGCATGTCCGCTTCGATCACTGCGTGGTCTTCGGCTATCGGGGTGCTGCGCGGCCGCCGCTTCTGTTCGAGACCTTCTCGCCGGCCGAAAGCCACATCTTCGTCGCGCTCTATCAGGAAGGGCCCTATCTGCTCGACCCCTTCCATCACGCCGCGGTCGAGCGCAGGGAAGGCTTCTGGCGCATGCGCGAGTTGGCGCCGGACCGCTTCTATGCCAGCGAGTACTACCGCTCCTACTACAGCCAGACCCGGCTCGCCGAGGAGGTCGGCTTCTTCGTTCCGCTGGCCGGCAAGGATGCGCTGGTGCTGTCGCTGATGCGGCTGCGCGCCTCGGGGCCGTTCGGAACAGCCGACGCTAGGCTGTTGCGCGACATGGCTCCCGCGGTGGTCGGCTTCTGCCGACAGCGCTGGCCAGCCTTGCCTGCCGAAGAGACCACGGTTGCGCCGCCGGGCGAAGCCTTGGCGGTGACCAATGAGCTGGATCGCGCCCACATCTGGAAGAGCCTGTCGCTGACCTCGCGCGAGAAACAGGTCGTCGACCTGGTGCTCCAGGGTCACTCGACGGAATCGATCGCCAGGGCGCTCAGGATCGTCCCAGGGACCGTGAAGGTCCATCGCCGCAACATCTATCGCAAGCTCAAGATCAGGTCGCAGGCCGGCCTCTTCGCGCGCTTCGTCGAGATCATCGACGCGCGCATCGGATAGCGCGTCTCCAGCCAAATGGAACCGCTCCACGGCACGCATGCCGAGGGCGCCGTTCGGGCCAGTCAGGAGGCCGCCCCTGCCTCACTTGCGGCGCCGCGCGTTAACCGTCTATCGTGCGGATCGAGGGCCGCCGGCCAAGTCTCCGGTTGCGGACAGAGCGGCTAAACAGATTTCAGGGACGGAAGTAGCGCATAGCCAATGGCCGACAAAACACAATTCGGACTGACTGCCCTCGACACAGTACCGCTGCATGAGAAAGTCTATCTGGAACTGGTGCGGGCGCTGATGTCGGGTCAGCTCCAGCCCGGCCAGAAGCTGACCTCGCGCAAGCTCGCCAAGGAGCTCGGCACCAGCGACATGCCGGTGCGCAGCGCCTTCATGCGGCTGCAGGCGCTCAGGGCGCTGAGCCCGATGCCGAACGGAAGCGTCGAGGTGCCGATGATTTCGGCCGACCGTTTCCAGCAGCTCACCGACGTGCGCATGGTCCTGGAAGGCACGGCCACTGAGCTCGCCACCGGCCTCATCAACGGCAACAACCTGCGCGCCATCCGCCGTCATTGCACAGAGCTCACCCAGGCCGCCCGCAGCGGCGACATCGACGACTACCTGCGCAAGAATCACGACTTCAAATTCTCGATATACCGCCACTGCGGCAACGAGCAGATGATCTTCCTCATCGAGACCGTGTGGATGCAGGTGGGCCCCTTCCTCCGCAACCTGCGCATCGGCTTCGAGGACGACCTCGCCGGCATTCTCGGCATCGACTATCATGAAGAGGTCGTGGCGGCGATCGAGGTCCAGGACGGCGAACGAGCCCGCGCGGCCATCGTGCGCGACATCGACGAGGGCGCGACGCACATTCTCAAACAGATCAAGTTTCCTGAATTGCGGCACTAATGCCAGCGTAGATCGAGGGATTGCCCTCGGCCATCACGATACCGGCAGCCAGCTCACCGTTGACCGCGCAAATGCCCCCTTGGCTTTCCCCTAGCGGCCAGCTATGTTGCGATCGCAGATCGCAGCTATGGACCCAAAATGCCGCCCGATATCCCAGCTAGTGAATTGAAAAAATGAAGGAACATCGCCTGGAACCATCCGTGGCGACCTTCATAAACTCACAAGCTGTAGAATGGATATCGTAGCCGGAACGGCTGCAGCACCTCCGAAAGAACAGGGGCTGGAAATTGGGCGATGCAATTGCGGACGTTTTGAACTGGCTTGAAAGCAGAAGCGACATCCAGAGCCTGCG
>NZ_RZSR01000314.1:0-5847 GCF_004023265.1 Mesorhizobium sp. M1A.F.Ca.IN.020.06.1.1 | reverse complement strand
GTTCTGGGTTGCCGGCAACCATGATCCGGATGCTCCCGCCGACCTGCCTGGCGAGACGGTGAGGGAACTCGCGATCGGTTCGCTTGTCTTCCGCCATGAACCATCCAAGCTGCGGGTGGAAGGCGAGATCGCCGGCCATCTGCATCCCTGCGCCCGCATCGTCCAGCGCGGCCGCTCGGTCAGGCGGCGCTGCTTCGCCGGTGACGGTGGCCGCATGATCATGCCGGCCTTCGGCGCCTATACCGGCTCGCTCAACGTGCTCGACCGCGCCTATGCCGGACTGTTCCGCCTGGAAACGCTTGTTGCCTACATGCTGGGTGCGGAGCGCATCTTTGCCATTTCCGGCTCGATGCTGCGGCCGGGCTGAAGCGGCTTCATCTGCCGTAATAGAGCGTGACGGTGTGCTTTGCCTCGGCGAAGAACAGCCAGCGTTCGACCAGCATGCCCGCGAATTGCATAAGCGCTGCAAGCAGTGATGCGGCTGCTGCGAAAGGCCATGGCAGGGCGAAGGCGATCACGAGCAAGATGGCCGGCACGGCGAAGGCCAGCACCTGCGTCATTCGCCTCAGCTTCGCGCTATGTTTGCGCGCAATGCGAAAGCCCATCTCCTTGAGCAGGTAATTTTCTTCGGTGTGCGGCCATTCGATGGACCGCACCGTGCCGCCGGCTAGGCCGGTCGCCGTGTTGGCCGTGGTCGGGATTTCCAGCCTGTCGTTGTAACGCCAGGTCGCAAGCTTCCAGCCCCACCCGGCGAGCGTGGCAAGCAGCGCGCCGGCCAGAACCAAGGTTGATCCGGCCCCGAAGCTTCGCAGCAGGCCGTTGAGCAGCACGCCACCCGTCATTGCCGAGAAGATAAGATAAGCCGGCAAAGTATAGCGGCTGTGCCACTGCGCGATCGGTTTCAGCGAGGCATAGATCATTCCGGTCGTGCAGACTGTCACGACGGCGCCGGCGGCAGCCATCAGGCCAACGATGGCGACCCAACCGCCGCTTTTGCCCATCAGCGCCCAGCCAATGCCGAACAGCCCGGCCGGGATGAAGGTCGCCACCGCGGCGATCCCTTCGCGCGACAGCCAGGAGCTTCGCCATTGCGAGAAGGCGCGCCAGGCGCGTTCAGGTCGGCCGAGATGGCCGGTCGAGGAGAACAGGCCGGCCGCGATCAAGCCAAGCGAAAGCGCCATGCCGAGGAGTCCGAGCCAGAACTCGGGCGCGATCAATCCCAGCCCGCCAAGGACGCCGAGCAGCGCCAGCAGGCCGTAGCCGGCCCCGGTGGCGGTGGTGAAGAAGACGACGGAATAGGCGGGATGCATGGCTGCGCGAATTCAGTTCGAAAGCATGCGGTCGATCCAGCCGAAGAAGCCTCCGTCGGTCCGGATCGGTTCCAGCGCCGGCGCGTCCACCTTCGCCGCGCGCTCGGTGCGGGCACGCGGGGGCAGGTATTTGTTGGTCGGCTTGTAGCCAAGCTCGGGCATCAATTCGACGCCGCCACGCTCTTCTACCAGGTGCGAGATTGCCGAGGCGGGATCGCCCAGATCGCCGAAATGCCGGGCGCTGGTCGGGCAGGCGGCGACACAGGCCGGCACGCGGTCCTCTGTCGCCAGATTGTCGTTGTAGATGCGGTCCACACAAAGCGTGCATTTCTTCATCACGCCGACATCCGTATCGAATTCGCGCGCGCCATAGGGACAGGCCCAGCTGCACAGCTTGCAGCCGATGCACTTGTCCTCGTCGACCAGCACGATGCCGTCGGAGGCGCGCTTGTAGGAGGCGCCGGTCGGACAGACGGTGACGCAGGCTGGCTGCTCGCAATGCAGGCAGGAGCGCGGGAAGTTCACCGTGCGGCCGCCTTGTTCGGTCGTGTGCTCATAGCTATGCACGCGGTTGAACCAGACGCCGTCGACACGCCCGCCATACGGCTCGATGTCGGTCAGCGGCGCCATGTGTCCGCCGGTGTTCCATTCCTTGCAAGCGGTGACGCAGGCCTGGCAGCCGACGCAGGTGTCGAGGTCGATGACGAGGCCGAGCTTCTTCTCGGTTTGGGCGGGAAGGCAGGTCATTCGGCGGCTTCCCTTTTTATGCGGAATCCATCGCCGAAGCGAAGCACATCCGGTGACGGCTCGAAATTTGGCGGCTGCCGCAAGCGCTCGAATTGCGGCTCGGCGAAGCCGGCCTCTTCCGCCGCGCATTTGGCGATACGCACGCGCACGTCGAACCATGCCGCCTGTCCGGTGACGGGGTCGGAGTTCGAATAGCGCTTGTCGTTGACGGTAGCCGCGGTCTGGTCGCCGATGATGTGATTGAGCAAGAAGCCGCGATTGCTCTCTGCGGCGTCGTCCTTCAGCCCCCAGCTGCCGCGCCGCTTGCCGATAGCGTTCCAGGTCCAGACAGTGTCCGGGTTGACGCCGTCGATCAGCTTGATCTGACCCTTCACGCGGCCGTTGATGCTTTCGATCCACACCCAGTCGTCGTCGGCCAGCCCAAGCCTCGCTGCCGTCCGCCGGTGCACGAACAGCCGGTTCTGGCTGGTGATTTGTCTCAGCCACGCATTCTGCGAGCCCCAGGAATGATACATGTGCATCGGCCGCTGCGTCAGCGCATGCAGCGGATATTTCTGGAGATCGACGGCGTCGTCCTCGAAGGACGCGTACCAGAACGGCAGCGGGTCCATATAGGCTTCGATCCGGTCGCGCTCGGCCTCCGGCGGCTGCACCTTGCCATGACCGCGCGCGGCGAGGCGAAAGCGCTGCATCGGCTCCGAATAGAGCTGGAAGATGATCGGATCGGCCTTGGAGATGAATCCCATCTTCACGCCAAAGTCGAGATAGGCGCGGTTGCCCATCTTGTAATAGCGCTGGTCGTCGGCGAACCCGTGGTGCCAGAAACCGCCATTGTCGATGTAGCGCTGCAACTGGTCCGGGTTCACCTCGCCTTTGCCGATCGCGTCGCCGTTCTTACCGCGCCAGCCGGCAAGCGGGCCGATGCCGGGCGTGCGCTCGTGGTTGACGATGTAGTCGGCATAGTCGCGGTATTTCGCCGAACCGTCTTCGTTGGCGAAACCAGGCAGGCCGAGCCGCGCACCGAGCTCGATCAGCACCGACTGGAACGGCCGGACATCCCGGTCCGGCTGCACCACCGGGTGACGGATGGCATCGCCCGGCCCGTCGGCATGGCTGATCGGCCGGTCGAGCAGGCTGATGCAGTCGTGCCGCTCGAGATAGGTCGTGTCGGGCAGCACCAGGTCGGCGAACGGCACCGTCTCGGAATAATAGGCGTCGGAATAAATGATGAAGGGGATCTTGTAGTCGCCTGCCTCGTCCCTGTCGGTGAGCATACGAACCGTCTCGACGGTATTCATCGAGGAGTTCCAGGCCATGTTCGACATGTACATCATCAGCGTGTCGATCGGATAAGGGTCGCCGGCCCAGGCATTGCGGATGACGCTGTGCATCAGGCCGTGGGCGGCCAAGGGCGCTTCCCAGGAATAGGCCTTGTCGATGCGGATCGGTGTGCCGACCTCGTCGACGAGCAGATCGTCGGGCCCTGAGACGAAGCCGAGCGGCATACCCTCCAGCGGCGTCATCGGGCGGACGTTCTTGCCTGCGGGCTTTGGCCCCGGCGGCGCGGAACGCGGATAGGGCGGCTTGAAGCGGAAGCCCCCGGGCACGTCCACCGTGCCGAGCAGAACCTGCAGCAGGTGGATGGCGCGGCAAGTATGAAAGCCGTTGGAATGGGCCGAGATGCCGCGCATGGCATGCATTGAGACCGGCCGGCCCTTCATCGTCTCGTGCCGGCGGCCGGCCCAATCGGTCCAGGCGACCGGCAGCTCGATCGCCTGCTCGAAGGCGATATGCGCCAGCTCCGCCGCGATCCGTCGGATGGTGTCGGCGCCGACCCCGCAGCGCTCCGCTACCGCCTCCGGCGAATGGCTTTCGTCCAGGTATCGGTCGGCGATCAGCTGAAATACCGGCGCGCAGCGGCGGCCATTGACCGTGTAGCTGCCGGTCAGTGCTGGTTTGGCATCCGGATCGGCGGCATTGACGGGCGCCTTCGCCACCCTGTCCCAAGCCAACAGGTTGCCGTGATCATCGCGCATGAACAATCCGTCATCGGCGGAACCGGGCTCCTGTACGACAAGCACCGGCGCGTTGGTGTAGCGCAGCAGATAGTCGAGATCTATGCGGCCGGCCTTGAGCAACTCATGGACGAGCGCCAGCACGAACAGTCCGTCCGTGCCGGGTCGTATGCCGATCCAGTCATCGGCAATCGCGTTGTAGCCGGTGCGGCAAGGGTTGATCGACAGCACCTTGGCGCCGCGCGCCTTGAGCTTGCCGAGGCCGATCTTGATCGGATTGGAATCATGATCCTCGGCGACGCCGAACAGGATGAAGTATTTTGTGTTGTCCCAGTCGGGCTCGCCGAACTCCCAGAACGAGCCGCCGATCGTGTAGAGCCCACCGGCCGCCATGTTGACCGAGCAGAAGCCGCCATGGGCGGCGAAGTTGGGCGTACCGAACTGGCTCGCCCACCAGCCGGTCAGCGACTGCGACTGGTCGCGCCCGGTGAAAAAGGCAAGCTTTCTCGGATCGGTGCGGCGGACCGCCGACAGCCGCTCGGTGGCGATGGTGAGCGCTTCGTCCCATTCGATCTCGCGAAACTCGCCGGAGCCACGAGGCCCTGTGCGCAGCAGCGGCTTCCTCAGCCGCGCCGGGCTGTAATGCTGCATGATGCCGGCGCTGCCCTTGCCGCAGATCACACCCCGGTTCACCGGGTGGTCTTTGTTGCCGTTGATGTAGCGCACCTTGCCGTCCTTGATGTGGACGTCGATGCCGCAGCGGCAGGCGCACATGTAGCAGGTGGTTTTGGCGATGCGGTCGGACACGCTCGGCGAGGTCTCGACGCCGTCGCCTTCGTCAGGCGCCTGGCTGTCGGCCAGCGGCCGCTGCGAGGGCGCGGAGTTTGCGCCGCGTGGTTCAGCTAGGCTCATGATCCGCGAACGCTCTTGCCGCTTGCCATCTTGGCCTTCGTCTTCGGACCGGGCCCGCGCATATAATGCAGCTCAGGATGGTAGCGGTCGCCGGCGAGCTGCCGCTTCAGCTGGCGGCTCCAATGCGCGAAAAGGGATTTGAAGCGCCCGATCATTTCCAACCTTGGCGGCAGAACGGCCAATTTTTTCCAAGCTCGGGTAAAAAGTTAGAACAAAGCGATTGATCTGTCTAACAAGCCGCTCTTGTAATTCCGATCGATTTTCCTTCTTAGTTGGCCATGACCCTCGATCAGCTTCGCATCTTCGTCGCCGTCGCCGAGCATGGCCACATGACCAAGGCGGCCGACCTGCTCGGCATCTCGCAATCGGCCGCCTCTGCCGCCATCCGCGCGCTCGAAAGCCATCATGGCGTGCGGCTGTTCAACCGGGTCGGCCGCAACATCGAGCTCGCGCAGACCGGCCACCGCTTCCTGCCCGAAGCCAAGGCTGTTCTGGAACGGGCAGCGGCTGCCCACGACGTGCTGGAGCATGTTTCCCAGACCATCACCGGCAGCCTGTCGATATCGGCCAGCCAGACCATCGCCAGCTACTGGCTGCCGAGGCGCCTGGCGTCCTTCCACGAGGCCTATCCGGCGGTGCGCCTGAGCGTCACCATCGGCAACACGCGGCAGGTCGAGACCAATGTGCTGGACGGCCGGGCCGATTTCGGGCTGGTCGAGGGCCGCACCGAGTCCGACATATTGCGGCGCGCCACGGTCGATGAGGATCGCCCCATGCTGGTCGTGGCGGGCTCACATCCCGAGCTTCCGACGACGCCGGCTGGAAACCTCGACATCAGGTCGTTGCGCTGGATCATCAGGGAG
>NZ_RZSR01000313.1:0-5852 GCF_004023265.1 Mesorhizobium sp. M1A.F.Ca.IN.020.06.1.1 | reverse complement strand
ATACTTGGGGTTGGCCTGCGTCCTTCTTTTTACGTAAACGTCAAACACGCGGATTTTGCAAGCGTAGACTTCGTCGTCCACGGCCGGAGAGGTTCAGTCGCTGTTCCGGCGCTGAACACCTCGCGGTTTGACAGCACTTCCTTAACCATAGCGGTTCAGGATCGTCCTCTGGTCAGTGGGGACACCCTGATTGAAAAAGCCGGCGCGCCCTCTTCGCCGCCTGGCGCTTCTCGCGGCTGCGGTTGCGCTGGGCACGGCGGCAAAGGCCTCGGATTTCTCCGAGCCGTGGAAGAATGCCGACCGCGCGCTGGTGATCGACGCCTACGAATACAACTCCATCGATTGGGCTGAGCTTGCCACCGACAAGCGCATTGTCGGCTTCATCAACAAGGCGTCCGACGGGCTGCCGCCGCCCTATTTCTGCTTCGGCGACGAGACCGAGGTGAAGCTCTGCAAGGCGCTGTGGAAGCGCCATGCGGTGACGCGCGAGCTTTTCCAGACACGCAAGGTGGTGGCGAAGGCGCTCGGCCTGAAGTGGGGCGCCTATCACCTCGCCCGCCCCGGCAATCCGGTCGAGCAAGCCAACAATTTCATCGATTTCGCCGAGCCGGCGCCGGACGATCTCATTGCCCTCGACATCGAGGGCATCGACCCCACGCAATGGATGTCGCTCGAGGATGCGGAAGAATTCGTGCGCCAGGTGCATCGCCGCCTCGGCCGCTTCCCGGTGCTCTACTCGAACGGCAAGACCGCCCAGTACATCGCCGACAACCGTTACACCTACCGGCTGTTGTCGCGGTTGCCGCTCTGGTATGCGCGCTACAAGCCGGACATCGACGTGCATTTCCCGATGGGCAACTGGCAGGGTTACGCGCTCTGGCAGTTCGCGGCAAAGGCGAATTGCGGCCGCTTCAGCTGCCCCTATCGCGTGCCGGGCACGCCCAACGACATCGACGTCAGCGTCGCGCCGATGAAAGCCGATGCGTTGCGCCAGCAATGGGCCTTTGGCGGCTTGATCGACGTGCCGGCGGATTACCTCGCCTCGATCCCGGTGCCGATCCCGCGCGAAGCGGGCCTCGCCGGCAAGGTCACCATCACCTATGCCGATGTGGCGACGCCGCCGACCATCGAGGAAATGGTCGCGGTGCTCGGCGCGCGCTGGGAGAAATTCCGCGACGGATTCCGAATGCCGGTGGTCAAGACCGTGCCGCAGCGCCCGAGCTTCGGCATCGTGCAATATGTCGCCTGGAAACGAGCCGGACAGCGCACGCCCGAACAGCTCGACGCCGCTTTCGCGGCCGCCGATCCGGTCAGCACTGCATCGACGACGCTCGACCACCGCAGGCAGTAGTCAACGGCAGCGTCAACGATGATTGCCCAGGCTGGCATACATGCCGGTGGTGCGGAACTGTGTGGGCGTGATGCCGTAGCAGCGGCGAAACACCTTGGAAAAATAGTTGGGGTCGTCGAAACCGCACAGAACAGCGACTTCCTTTACCGGCAGGAAATCGGCCTTGGTCAGCAACTTGGCGGCGCGCTGCAGCCGCTGCTGCAGGACGAATTCGGCCGGCGGCAATCCTTCGCTCTCGGCGAAGCAGCGCGAGAAATGGGCGCGGCTGAGGCCGCTGATTTCGACCAGCTCCGCCACCGGCAGCGGCTTGTCGAGATTGGCGTTGATGTGATCGATGACCGGCTGCATGGCGCTCTGCTTCTCGGCGAAGGCGTGCGAGCCGAAGACATCGTCGTAAAGCGCCATCGCCGCCTCATAGGCGATCGCCGAGGCCGCGCCCGGCGAGGCGGCGCCCTTGATCAGGCGCAGGCTGCAATCGGCAAGGTGATCGATGGTCGCCGGCTGCAGCCGGAACACGGGACCTGAGACGCTGAGGATCGACTTGTGGACGCGGAGCGCCTCCTCGCCGTTCATCGAGATCCAGAAATATTCCCAGCGGTCGCCCTTGGCCAGCCAGTAGCGATGGTTGTGCGGCACCAGCACCAGCAGCGTATCGCTCGCCTGCAGGCGGTAACTGCGGCTTTCATAGCGCAATTGCCCGGTGCCGCTGATCGTATGCTGGAGCACGGTAAACGGGGTCTGGCCGCGCTTTCGCCCGTCCCAGTCGTAAGTCTCGTCCTCGCGCACCTCGTAGCCGGTGCTGGTCGGCATGGCGTGCAGGCGCTGGCGCCCGCGCGGCAGCGAGATCGTGCGCATTAGCTTTCCATTGGCGATCAGATCCTGCAGCACAAAATTACCCTCGAAAGCATAATCCTTCTCTGGCCGCGCCGGCGAATAAGCGCATAATCCGGCTCACTCAAGAACGGGAAAGACCCGCGGTCGAGGAGCGGGCGGGAGGAGAAAGAGCTGGATTTCCGGCTCCACGTGGCGAGCGCGCCTGCCGGCGCGCGGCCATATCCTCCCTTGCTGCTCCTTGCCTAACATTCGATTGGATCGAGGTGAAGGTGATGAGCTTCAAAATCGCTATTATTGGCGCCGGCAGCGTCGGCTTCACCAAGAAGCTGTTCACCGACATTCTCTGCGTGCCCGAATTCAAGGACATCGAATTCGCGCTGACCGACATCAGCGAGCACAATCTCGGGATGATCCAGGCGATCCTCGATCGGATCGTGGAAGCAAACGGGCTGCCGACCAAAGTGACGGCGACGACCGACCGCCGCAAGGCGCTGGAAGGCGCGCGCTACATCATCAGCTGCGTGCGCGTCGGCGGTCTCGAAGCCTATGCCGACGACATCCGCATCCCGCTGAAATACGGCATCGACCAATGCGTCGGCGACACGATCTGCGCCGGCGGCATCCTTTACGGCCAGCGCAACATCCCGGTGATCCTCGACTTCTGCAAGGATATCCGCGAGGTCGCCGAGACCGACGCCAAATTCCTGAACTACGCCAACCCGATGGCGATGAACACCTGGGCCGCGATCGAATACGGCAAGGTCGACACGGTCGGGCTCTGCCACGGCGTGCAGCACGGCGCCGAACAGATCGCCGAGGTGCTCGGCGCGAAGTCGCCCAGCGAGCTCGACTATGTCTGCTCCGGCATCAATCACCAGACCTGGTTCATCGAGCTCAGGTTGAACGGCCGCGCGATCGGCAAGGAAGAGCTGGTCGCCGCCTTCGAAGCGCATCCGGTCTATTCGAAGCAGGAGAAGCTGCGCATCGACGTGCTGAAGCGCTTCGGCGTCTATTCGACCGAAAGCAATGGGCATCTGTCCGAATACCTGCCCTGGTACCGCAAGCGCCCCGACGAGATCACACGCTGGATCGACATGTCGGACTGGATCCATGGCGAGACCGGCGGCTATCTCCGCTACTCGACCGAGACCCGCAATTGGTTCGAGACCGAGTATCCGCAGTTCCTCGAAGCGGCGTCGAAGCCGATCGACCCGGCCAAACGCTCCAACGAGCATGCCAGCCACATTCTCGAGGCGCTGGAAACCAACCGCGTCTACCGTGGCCATTTCAACGTCAAGAACAACGGCGTGATCACCAACCTGCCACAGGACGCCATCATCGAGTCACCCGGCTTCGTCGATCGCTTCGGCATCAACATGGCCGCCAGCATCACGCTGCCCGAGGCATGCGCCGCCACCTGCATGTCATCGATCAACGTCCAGCGCATGTCGGTGCATGCTGCGATCGCCGGCGACATCGATCTTTTGAAGCTCGCCATGCTGCACGATCCGCTGGTCGGCGCGGTGTCGACGCCGGAGGAAGTCTGGCAGATGGTGGACGAGATGGTCGTCGCCCAAGCCGCCTGGCTGCCGCAATATGCGGACGCCGTGCCGGCGGCAAAGGAGCGACTTGCGAAGTCGAAGGTCAAGACCCGCGAATGGGCGGGCGCGGCGCGGCGGAACGTCCGCTCGATCGAGGAACTGCGCGCCGAAAAGGCGGCACTGAAACAGGCCGGCTGAGATTTCCGGCAGGCGGACCTGCTGGAGGCCAGACCGCCGAAAACGGCCTCCAAAATAAAGATCAAGCGGCGGGCAAGCAGCAGACGTTCAAAACATCTGGGAGGAGACAATGAGGAACTTACACAGAATTGGCATTGCCGCCGGACTGGCGCTCGGCGTTTCTATTCCGGCGCTCACCGCTTTCGCTTCCGAACCGACGATCCCGCCCGAGCCGGCGACATTCCCGGCCGAGGGCAAGATTCATTATGTGGCGCGCGACTCCATCCTGGAGTTCAAGGCGCTGCCCGACTACCACGAGCCGGACTGGGTGACGCAGAAATACGTCAAGACCGGCAAGCTGCCGCCGCTCAAGGACAGGCTGCCCAAGGAACCGCTGGTCTTCAAGACCGCCAACATGCCGGACGGCATCGGCGTCTATGGTGACACGATGCGCCATGTCATCGGCGGCAGGCCGGAAGGCTGGAACTACGGTGCCGGCCAGACGCAAGGCTGGGGCGGCATCGACATCGCGCTTTCCGAATGCCTGACACGCACCGCGCCGCTGTTCCAGGTCGATGCCAAGGACACCGAGCCGCTGCCGAACCTTGCCAAGAGCTGGGAGTGGTCGAAAGACGGCCACAAGCTCACCATGCATCTCGTCGAAGGCGCCAAATGGTCGGACGGCGTGCCCTTCAACGCCGACGACGTCATGTTCTACTGGGACGACGAGGTCGTCGACCCCAACGTGTCGCCGCTCAACGGGGCGACGCCGGAAACCTTCGGCGTCGGCACGATGCTCAAGAAGATCGACGACTACACCGTCGAATGGACGTTCAAGGAAGCGTTTCCGAGGCAATATCTCTATGCGATGGCCTACGGCACCTTCTGCCCCGGCCCGGCGCACATTTTGAAGCCGCAGCATCCGAAATATTCGAAGAACACCTACGACCAGTTCAAGAACGCCTTCCCGCCGGAATACATGAACATGCCGGTGATGGGCGCCTGGGTGCCGGTCGAATACCGCCCGGACGACATCATCGTCATGCGGCGCAATCCTTACTACTGGAAGGTCGACGAGAAGGGGAACCAACTGCCTTATCTCAACGAGCTGCAATACAAGCTCTCGACCTGGGCAGATCGCGACGTCCAGGCCGTCGCAGGCTCGGGCGACTTCTCCAATCTCGAGCAGCCCGAGAACTTCGTCGCCTCGCTGAAGCGCGCGGCTGACAAGAACGCGCCGGCACGGCTTGCCTTCGGTCCGCGGCTCATCGGCTACAATCTGCGTATGAATTTTTCCGCCAATGGCTGGGGCAACCCGGACGAGCGAGGCCAAGCGATCCGCGAATTGAACCGCAACGAGGATTTCCGCAAGGCCGTGACCATGGCGATCGACCGCAAGGCGCTCGGCGACTCGCTGGTCAAGGGACCGTTCACCGCCATCTATCCCGGCGGCTTCTCCTCCGGCACCAGCTTCTATGACCGCAAGTCGACGGTTTATTACCCGTTCGATCTCCAAGGGGCCAAGGCCGAGCTCGCCAAGGCCGGTCTCAAGGATACCGACGGCGACGGCTTCGTGAACTTCCCGGCGGGCACCGCCGGCGGCAAGAACGTCGAGATCGTGATGCTGGTCAACAATGACTACACCACCGACAAAAGCCTTGCCGAGGGCGTCGTGGCGCAGATGGAGAAGCTTGGGCTGAGGGTCGTGCTCAACGGGGTCAACGGCACGCAGCGCGACGCGATCCAGTATTCCGGCCGCTTCGACTGGCTGATCCGGCGCAATGACCAGGAGCTCACCTCCGTTGTGCAGAACACGGAGCAACTCGCTCCGGTCGGTCCCAAGACCAGTTGGAACCATCGCGCGCCTGAAAGCGGCGAAGTCGATCTGATGCCGTTCGAGAAGGACCTCGTCGACATCGTGAACAAGTTCGTCACGACGCAGGACAACG
>NZ_RZSR01000312.1:0-5854 GCF_004023265.1 Mesorhizobium sp. M1A.F.Ca.IN.020.06.1.1 | reverse complement strand
GTCATCACCGGCTCGATCACGGTGGTGATGCCGGGCGTGTTGAGCCCGGCAAGCAGCACCGCCGACTTCACCTGTGCCGAGGCCATCGGCACGCGATAGGTTATCGGCGCGGCATGCTTGGGGCCGCGTAGCGTGATCGGCATGCGGTCGCCAGGCGCCGCCTTCAGCACCTGCACGCCCATCTGGCGCAGCGGCTCCAGCACCCGGCCCATCGGCCGGCCGGAGAGCGAGGCGTCGCCGATAAAGGTCGTCTCCATGTCATAGGTGCCAACCAGGCCCATGGTAAGCCGCGAGCCGGTGCCCGCATTGCCGAAATCGAGCGGGCCTTCCGGCTCGAGCAGCGCGCCGTTGCCGGTGCCGCGGATCACCCATTCGGCGCCCGTCTTTTCGATATGCGCGCCCATCGCCTTCATGGCCGCGCCCGTGCGCATCACGTCCTCGCCTTCCAGCAGGCCGGTGATGCGCGTCTCGCCGGAAGCCAGGCCGCCGAACATGAAGGAGCGGTGCGAGATCGACTTGTCGCCGGGCACCCGCGCCGTGCCGGCAAGGGCAGGGGATTTGCGGGCCGTAGCCGGCTTCGGGGCGGCAGCGTGAGACATTGTCTGTTCCAAATGCGGGCGCCGGCGGGCCGGCTCAATTCGTCGTGTTGCGGCGGTCTCGTATCACGGCACGCCGCAATGGTCATCCCCTCATGCGGGCCTTCGAATGCAAGGTTTTGCGATGCCGGCTTTTGGCTTTGACAGCGCGGAAAACTGCGGTTAAGGGGACCATTCTTTTTTTGACGAGGCTTGCTGTGGCAAAACCTGAACTTGGCACAAAACGTGTCGACCCCGAAACGGGGCGGAAATTCTACGATCTGAACAAGGACCCGATCGTCTCGCCCTACACCGGCAAGAGCTATCCGCGCTCCTATTTCGAGGAAGGCAAGATTTCCGCGATCGAGGACGATGAGGACGTCGCCGACAAGGAAGTCGACTCCGAGGAGGAAGAAGGCGCCGAAATCGTCTCGCTCGAAGATGCGGACGAGGAGACCAAGGGCGGCGGCGACGATCTGCCCGATCTCGGCGACGACGAGGATGATGTCGATCTCGGTGACGATGACGATGACACCTTCCTTGCCGACGAGGAGGAAGAGGACGACGACGTTTCCGATATGATCGGCGTCGGCGACGACGAGGACGAGGTCTGATTTCGGCCCCGGCGCGATTGTTTGCCGGCCATTTTGACCTGTGACGAAAAAGCGGCTTTTCAAGGCTTGATCTTGACCGAAGGCGGCGCTAGAAGCCGCCAGCACTAAACGACGGCGCGGTGCCCAACCGCGCCGGATCTCTTCGCCGGAAACGGCGCCGGCTGACTGCCGGGAGTGGGGCCATAGCTCAGTTGGGAGAGCGCTTGAATGGCATTCAAGAGGTCGTCGGTTCGATTCCGATTGGCTCCACCAAACAGTCTTTCTGTGATGCTCGGTTTCGCGGCATTGGCGCTTGTCGCTTGTGAATCGGTATCCGAGGCCCCGCCTCCTCCTCAACCTGCCCCGGCTGCTGTCGCGGCTTCCGCTGTCCCGGACACTGCGGTGCTCGACCAAACCGTGGCGGTCACGCCTCCGGGCAAGAGTGTCCCCGCCCGATATGCGGCGTTTTCAGGCATTTGGGCGGGACGGCTGGATGGCACCTTTGAAGGCAAGCTGGCCGTGCTGACCGTTTCACCGGCCGGGCAGGTGACGGTCAGCTACGCGTGGGGCGATATGGCCGACAACAAGCCGGGGATCGCCGACGGCGCCGGCAGGATCGCCGGGAACACATTAAAGCTTGGACGCCTGCCGAACGGCGCAGACATCACGTTTACGATGCAGCCTGACGGAACGCTGGCCGGCACCTACACGCTTGCCGGCCAGACCTATAGGGGCCAGTTCGCCAAGCAATAGCGGCGGGCGGTCGCGTCGCCTTCTGCCGTGTCGGCCGGGCTCGAATCGGCTATGCCTCTCCCATGCAGGAAACGTCCCTCTATGCACCGGTGAAGCGGTTCCTCGAGAGCCTCGACTTCACCGTCAAAGGCGAGGTCGGCGGCTGCGACATCGTCGGGTTGCGCGAAGGCGAGCCGCCCGTGGTCGTCATCTGCGAGCTGAAGCTGCAGTTCAATCTCGAGCTCGTTCTGCAAGGCGTCGATCGGGCGGCGGCCTGCGACGAGGTCTGGCTCGCCGCGCGGATGTCGGCGCGCGGCAAGGGCCGCGAGCACGATCGGCGTTTTCGCGCGCTCTGCCGCCGGCTCGGCTTCGGCCTGCTCGCGGTCGACGGGAAAGGCAAGGTCGAGTTGCTGCTCAGCCCGGCCGCCGTGCCGCCGCGGCGCGACCCGAGGCGGCGCTCGCGGCTGGTCGAGGAGCATCACCGCCGCAAGGGCGATCCGTCCATCGGCGGCAGCACGCGGCAAAAGCCGATCATGACCGCATACCGCCAGGAAGCAATTGCCTGCGCCGCCGCCATGGCCGACGGCCCGAAGCGGCCGCGCGATTTGAAACTCGTTGCCCCCCGCGCGGCCAGCATCCTGCTGCACAACTATTATGGCTGGTTCGCCAGGGCCGAGCGCGGCATCTACGCTCTGACCGAACTCGGGCAGGCTGCCTTGCAGTCGCAAGGGGTCCTCGACGGTCCGCCGCAGGTCGCTCCGTTTCAAGTCGAGCAGCTTGGAGCGAAGCTCGGCGCGTGAGCGGCTGACGCCGCTCGCGCAGTGTCGGCTGCCGATCGAAATCGTCGAATCGCACCATGCGTGGTTGACTCACCTCTTCGTTCATGCAGGAATTGGTTGGACCATTGAACCACTTTCGGAATTCACCAGCGTGACCGACCCTCTCCCGCCGATCCAGACGACGGCCCGCGATGATGCGGTCCTGAAGGCGTTGGCCGGCTTCGTGCGGCAGGAGGCGTTGGGTCCCGGTGAAAAACTGCCGACCGAGCGCATCCTGGCCGAGCGCCTTAAGGTCAGCCGCAACACGGTTCGCGAGGCACTCACCCGCTGGGAGGGGCTGGGCCTCGTCGAGCGGCGCCAGGGCAGCGGCACTTACCTCAAGGCGGCGGTCTCGCCCGACATGCTGCACATGCCGCTGACCCTTGCCGGCGGCAACGACTTCGGCGGCCTGATGCGCACCCTGGAGATCCGCCGCGCGCTGGAGGCCGAGGCCGCCGCTCTTTGCGCCGTCCGCGCCGGCAAGGCTGAGGTCGCCGAGATCGAGCGCAAGCTCGACATCATGGAAGAAGCCTTCCACAGCCGCGCCGGCATGTCGTCGGAGGAAGACTGGGAGTTCCACCAGTCGGTCTACCGCGCCTCCGGCAATCCGCTGTTCGAGCAGATCATCAGCGCCATGCACGAGCTGTTCCACCGCTTCTGGGAGCATCCGCTCGGCGTGCGCGATTTCGGCCATGCCAGCTTTCCCTATCACCGCACCATCTTCGACTGCATCGCCGCGCACGACCCGGAGGGAGCCCGGGCCGAAGCGCTGAAGCTCATCGCTACTGTCGAAAACGACCTCAAGCGCGGCGCCGCCAACCTCAAGCTTTTGGACCGCAAATGAACGAGCATCCCACAGGGTTCGACCCGGCTTCTTTGGCCAGCGACTATCTCGGCGAGGCGGCGACTCTTCTCGCGCATGACGATCCGTTCCCCGGCGGCGCTGTGGTGCCGCCGATCTACCAGACATCGCTCTTCACCTTCGACAATTACGCCGACATGGCCGACACCTTTGCCGGCAGGAGAAGGCAGCCGATCTATTCGCGCGGCGACAACCCAACGGTGATGGAATTCGAGGCGCGTGTTGCGGCCTTGGAAGGCGCGGAAGCCGCGCGGGGCTTCTCCAGCGGCATGGCGGCTATCAGCGCCACCGTGCTTGCCTTCGTCGGCGCCGGCGAGCGGATCGTTGCCGTACGCAACTGCTATGGCGACGCTTACCGCCTGTTCGAGCGCCTGTTCCCGCGCTTGCAAATCAAGGTCGACTATGTCGACGGCTCGGACCCCGATGCGGTGGCGGCGGCGCTTCCGGGCGCCAAGCTGCTCTACCTCGAAAGCCCCACCTCGATGATGTTCGAGCTGCAGGACATTGAGCACCTGACCCGGCTGGCCAAGGAGCGGGGCATCGTCACCACCATCGACAATTCCTGGGCGACGCCCGTCTTCCAGAAGCCGATTTCGCATGGTGTCGATCTGGTGCTGCACTCGGCTTCGAAATATCTCGGCGGCCACAGCGACACCGTCGCTGGCGTGGTGGCGGGCTCGGCCGCGCATATCAAGCACATCAACGAGCAGACCTATTCGTCGCTTGGCGGCAAGCTGTCGCCTTTCGAGGGCTGGCTTCTGCTGCGCGGCCTGCGCACGCTGCCGCTGCGGTTGCCGCATCATATGAAGAGCGGTCTCACGCTCGCCGAGCGGCTGAAGGCGCATGGCAAGGTCGAGCGGGTCAACCATCCCGCCTACTCCAATCATCCCGGCAAGAAGACGCTTGCCGGCTATGCCGGGCTGTTCTCTTTCGAGGTCGCGGAAGATGTCGACATTCCGGCTTTCGTCGATGCGCTGAAGCTGTTCCGCATCGGCGTCAGCTGGGGCGGCCATGAAAGCCTGGTCGTGCCCGCCAAGGCCTCGCTCGAGCAGACGCCGGGTCTCAATTCGATGGCGCGCTTCGGCGTCAGCCCCCGAACCATCCGCTTCAATGTCGGATTGGAGAACGTCGAGGACCTCTGGGCCGACATCGCCCAGGCCTTCGACAAGGCAAAAAAATAAGGTGTTCAAAATGGGAGTTCCGAACATGAAAAGACTGACAATCCTGCTTGCCGCCGCTGCCGGCCTCGCGATTTCCGCCGGGGCCGCGCTGGCCGACACCACCATCAAGATGGTCGAGGTCATCACCAGCCCGCCGCGCACCGAATTCCTGAAGAAGCAGATCGCCGAATTCGAGCAGGCCAATCCCGGGATCAAGGTCGAGCTCGTCTCGCTGCCCTGGGGCCAGGCGTTCGAGAAGTTTCTCACCATGGTTCAGGCCGGCGACACGCCCGACGTGGTCGAGATGCCGGAGCGCTGGATGGGCCTCTATGCCAACAACGGCCAGCTCGAGGATCTCGGCCCCTACATGGCCAAATGGGACGACGCCAAGACGCTCGGCGACCGGGCCAAGCAGTTCGGCTCGACAGTCAACAACACCCAGTTCATGATCCCTTACGGCTACTATGTGAACGCGCTGTTCTGGAACAAGAAGCTGTTCAAGGAAGCGGGTCTTGACCGTCCGCCGGAAAACCTCGACGAGTTCGTCGAGTTCTCCAAAAAGATCTCCGCCATCCCCGGCAAATACGGCTATTGCCTGCGCGGCGGGCCCGGCGCCTTCAACGGCATGCACATGTTCATGAACATCGCCAACGGCAAGGGGGGCTACTTCACCGAGGACGGCACTTCGACCATCAACGAGGAGGGCTCGGTCAAGGGGCTGCAGATGCTGGCCGACATGTACAAGAACGGCCTGGCGCCGAAGGATTCCGTGAGCTGGGGCTTCAACGAGACGGTGACCGGCTTCTATTCCGGCACCTGCGCCATGCTCAACCAGGATCCGGACGCGCTGCTCGGCATCGCCGACAAGATGAGCGCCGACGACTTTGCGGTCGCGCCGCTGCCGGTCGGCCCGAGCGGCAAATCCTATCCGACGCTGGGCTATGCCGGCTGGGCGATGTTCGCCAATTCGCAGCACAAGGACGAAGCCTGGAAGCTGATGGCGACGCTGCTGTCGCCCAAGGACAATCTGGAATGGGCCAAGGAAGTCGGCGTCGTCCCGATCCACAACGGCGCCGATCAGGACGCCCACTTCAAGACCGAGCAGTTCAAGGGC
>NZ_RZSR01000030.1:0-14820 GCF_004023265.1 Mesorhizobium sp. M1A.F.Ca.IN.020.06.1.1 | reverse complement strand
CTACAATTCCGGCCAATGCTGCTGCGGCATCGAGCGCGTCTATGTGCACGAAAAGGTCTATGACGAGTTCGTCGAAGGTTTTGTCGCCGAGACCAGGAACTATGTCGTCGGCAATCCGCTGGAGCAGGCGACGACCATGGGTCCGATGGCGCAGGCACGCTTCGCCGACCTGATCCGCGAGCAGAAGGCAGAGGCGCTGCGCAAGGGCGCCAAGGCGCATATCGCCATGAAGGTGGAAAACGACAGGCCGGGCTCGCCCTATCTGGCGCCGGAAGTGCTGACCGGTGTCGACCACCAGATGAGCGTCATGCGCGAGGAAAGCTTCGGCCCGATCGTCGGCATCATGAAGGTGCGCGACGACGAGGAAGCCATCGCGCTGATGAACGACAGCCCCTATGGGCTGACGGCCTCGATCTGGACGCGCGACACCGAGCGCGCCGTGGCGATCGGCGACCGGGTCCAGACAGGCACCGTGTTCATGAACCGCTGCGACTATCTCGATCCGGCGCTGGTCTGGACCGGCGTCAAGGACACCGGCAAGGGCGCGGCGCTGTCCGCCATCGGCTACGACAACCTGACCCGGCCGAAATCCTATCACCTGCGCGAAGCGATCTGAATTCGAAAGACAATCCATGTCCAAGCTCACCTCCAAATGGAACTACCCCACCACCGTCCGCTTCGGCGCGGGGCGCATCAAGGAACTGCCGGACGCGCTGGCTGCGGCAGGCATCAAGCGCCCGCTTTTCGTGACCGACCCGGGCCTGGCGAAGCTGCCCGTCGTCGCTTCGACACTGAAGATCCTCGACGATGCCAATGTGCCTTATGGCGTCTTTTCCGAGGTGAAGCCGAACCCGGTCGAGTCCAACCTGATCGCCGGCATCGCCGTGTTCAAGAAAGGCAAGCATGACGGGGTCGTCGCTTTCGGCGGCGGCTCGGCGCTCGACCTCGGCAAGCTGATCGCCTTCCAAGCCGGGCAGACGCGTCCGGTATGGGATTTCGAGGACATCGGCGACTGGTGGACGCGCGCCAACTCGGATGCGATCGCGCCGATCATCGCGGTGCCGACCACGGCGGGCACCGGTTCCGAGGTCGGCCGCGCCGGCGTCATCACCAATGAAGAGACCCACACCAAGAAAGTCATTTTCCACCCGAAGCTTTTGCCAGCGATCGTGATTGCCGATCCGGAGCTGTCGGTCGGCATGCCGCCCTTCATCACGGCCGGCACCGGCATGGACGCGCTCGCCCACTGCCTCGAAGCCTATTGCGCGCCGGGCTATCATCCGATGGCAGACGGCATCGCCGTGGAAGGCATCCGGCTGGTGTTCGAAAACCTGCCCAAGGCCTTCGCCAACGGCAAGGATCTGGTCGCCCGCGCGAATATGATGAGCGCGGCCGCGATGGGCGCGGCCGCCTTCCAGAAAGGGCTGGGCGCCATCCACTCTCTGTCGCATCCGATCGGCGCGCTCTACGACACCCATCACGGCATGACCAATGCGGTGTTCATGCCCTATGTCCTCGCCTTCAACCGCGATGCGATCGAGGATCGCATCGCGCGGCTCGCCGCCTATTGCGGCATCAAGGGCGGCTTCGATGGCTTCGCAAAAGCCGTCATCAAATTGCGCAAGGAGCTCAAGGTGCCGCATGCGCTGCCCGGCCTGATCAAGGACCTCGACATGGACAAGAACCGCAAGACACTGATCGCCGACATGGCGGTGGTCGATCCGACCGCCGGCGGCAATCCGGTCAAGCTCACCAAGAAAGGGGCGCTTGCTCTGCTCGAAAATGCCATCGTAGGGTCTGTGTAAACCAATTTGCAGCGGAAAGTTGATCTGGAAACGAGGGGAAAGGAAAGGGCAACGGGCGGAATGCAAGGAGGAGAATAATTAGCCGGAAAAAGAATCGCGAAGCGATTGCTACAGCCGGTTAAAGAGAGTTTACTTTTTCGTGTTGCGGGGTGCCGCTTTCACAAAGCTTTCATCTGGCTGTCACACGAAAACGATACCGCATCGCAGGCGTCCAATGGCGTCAGTTCAACGGAGAGAACACATGTTCAAATTCACGGGGAAAGTACTTTCCCTTTCGGCCGCGGCGCTGTTTGCGTCGACGGTGATTTCGTCCGCCGACGCGATGGACGATCTCGTCAAGGCGGCGAAAGCCGAGGGCCAGCTCACCACCATCGCGCTGCCGCACGACTGGTGCGGCTACGGCGACGTCATCGCCGGCTTCAAGGCGAAGTATCCGGAGATCACCGTCAACGAGCTCAACCCGGATGCAGGGTCCGGCGATGAGATCGAGGCGATCAAAGCGAACAAGGACAACAAGGGCCCGCAGGCACCTGACGTCATCGACGTCGGCCTGTCCTTCGGTCCGTCCGCCAAGAAGGACGGCCTGATCCAGCCTTATAAAGTCTCGACCTGGGATTCTATTCCGGACAGCGCCAAGGACGCTGACGGCTACTGGACAGGCGACTATTATGGCGTGCTCTCGTTCCAGGTGAACAAGGATCTGGTCAAGGAATCGCCGACCGACTGGGCCGACCTGCTGAAGCCTGAATTCGCCAACTCGGTTGCCCTTGCCGGCGATCCGCGCGCTTCGAACCAGGCTATCCAGGCCGTCTACGCCGCCGGCCTTGCCAGCGGCGCTGCCGCTGGCGAAGCCGCAGGCACTGCCGGGCTCGAATTTTTCAAGAAGCTCAATGCCGCCGGCAACTTCTTGCCGGTCATCGGCAAAACCGCGACGCTCGCCCAGGGCCAGACGCCGATCCTCGTCACCTGGGACTACAACGCGCTCTCCGGTCGCGACACGCTGAAGGGCAATCCCCCCGTTGACGTCATTGTGCCGAAGACCGGCGTTGTCGCCGGCGTTTACGTGCAGGCGATCAGCGCTTACGCGCCGCATCCGAATGCGGCCAAGCTTTGGCTGGAATATCTCTACTCCGACGAAGGCCAGATCGGCTGGCTGAAGGGCTATTGCCACCCGATCCGCTTCAACGATCTCGCCAAGAACGGCAAGGTTCCGGCGGATATGCTGGCGAAGATGCCTCCGGCCGAGTCCTATGCGGCCGCGGTGTTTCCGACGCTCGATGAACAGGGCAAGGCGAAAGAAGCCATCACCAAGAACTGGGACGCCGTTGTCGGCGCAAATGTGAAGTAAGGATCAATATGGTCCGGGCGGCCCGATGGCCGCCCGGACTCCTTCCCAAAAACGGTAGCCGGCGCATGACCGATCTCTCGGTTTCCAATCAGGCAATTGCGGGCAAGGCCGCGCCCCCCGGCGAAGCGCGCGCAATGCGGCTGCCGACGCAATGGCTTGGCGTAACGCCGTTCTTCGTCTTCGCCGTCATGTTCCTGATCCTGCCCACGCTCTACTTGATGCTGGGCGCCTTCCAGAACGAGGCGGGCGAGTTCACCTTCGCCAACATCGTCGCGCTTTTTTCGGCCAACATCGTTGCCGCCTACTGGATTTCGATAAAGGTCAGCCTGGCGTCATCGCTGATCGGCGCCTTCGCCGGTCTTGCCATCGCCATCGCCATCGTGCGCGGAGGCCTGCCCAACTGGATACGGTCGGGGACGCTGACGTTTTCCGGTGTCGCGTCCAATTTCGCCGGAGTGCCGCTGGCTTTCGCCTTCATCGCGACCCTAGGCCGGCTGGGCCTCGTCACCGTGCTTCTCAACACGCTGGTTGGGTTCAACATCTATGCGCATGGCTTCAACCTGCTGTCGTTCTGGGGTCTGACGATCACCTATGTCTATTTCCAGATCCCGCTGATGGTGGTCATCATCGTGCCGGCGATCGACGGACTAAAAAGGGAATGGGGCGAAGCCGCCGCCACGCTCGGCGCCACTCAGGCGCAATACTGGCGCTTGGTGGTAATCCCCGTGCTGTGGCCAAGCTTCCTCGGCACCGTGATCCTGCTCTTCGCCAATGCCTTCGGGGCGATCGCCACCGCCTATGCGCTGACCGGGTCCTCGCTCAACATCGTGCCGATCCTGCTCTACGCCCAGATCCGCGGCGACGTGCTGCACAATGCCCATCTCGGTTACGCGATCGCCTTCGGCATGATCGTCATCACCGGGCTTGCCAACATCTTCTACATCTGGTTCCGGACGCGCTCGGAGAGGTGGCTGAAATGAAATCCGGCAGGTTCTGGGCCTGGGTCGTCTTTGTCCTCGGCGCGGCGTATTTCTTCATCCCGCTGATCGCGACGATCGAGTTCTCGCTGCGCATGCGCCGCGGCGTCTATTCCCTGGACGCCTACAAGGTCGTGCTCGGCGACAGCCAGTTCCAGGCGACCTTCATGTTTTCGGCGGTCGTCGCCATCTTCACCATTCTCCTCGGCGTGCTGATCGTCGTGCCTACGGCCTACTGGATCCGCCTTCGCATGCCGCAGATCAGGCCGATCGTCGAGTTCATCACGCTGCTGCCGCTGGTGATCCCGGCCATCGTCATCGTCTTCGGCTATATCAGGATGTATGGGTCGAATTCGCCGCTGCCGTTCCTGGCAACCAATCCAGGCGCGAATGCTCTGCTGGTCATCGGCTATGCAACGCTTGCACTGCCATACATGTACCGCGCCGTCGACACCGGGCTTCGCACCATCGACGTGCGCACGTTGACGGAAGCAGCGCAGATCCTGGGCGCCGGCTGGGGCACGATCATCAGCCGCGTGATCCTGCCCAATGTGCTGATCGCGGTGCTTTCGGGCGCATTCCTGACCTTCGCCATCGTGATCGGCGAATTCACCATGGCCAGCCTGCTCAACCGGCCGGCATTCGGCCCGTATTTGCAGAATCTTGTGGCCAACCGCGCCTATGAGCCGGCGGCGCTGTCGATCATCGCGTTCGTCATAACCTGGGGCTGCATGTCGCTGATCCAGATCTTGTCCCGTTTCGCGCCGAAATCAGCGAACCGCCCCAATTGAGCGAAGTACCGACCGAAAGAAAAAGCCATGGCCGAGCCGTTCCTCTCCATCCAGCATGTGCGAAAGTCCTTCGGCGCCACAACCGTGGTCGAGGATTTCAACCTCGATGTCGCGCCGGGCGAATTCGTCTCCTTCCTCGGTCCGTCCGGCTGCGGCAAGACGACGGTGTTGCGCATGGTGGCCGGCTTCGAGGAGCCCTCGGCCGGCAAGATCGTGGTTAGCGGCAAGGACATCACCAGGCTGAAGCCCAACCAGCGCAATATCGGCATGGTGTTCCAGGCCTATGCGCTGTTTCCCAACCTCACTGTGGCGCAGAATATCGGGTTCGGACTGAAGGTGGCGGGCATGCCCAGGGCGGCCATCGATTCCCGTGTCGCGGAGATGCTCAACATCATCAGGCTGCCGCAGATGGCCGACCGCTATCCCTACCAGCTCTCCGGCGGCCAGCAGCAGCGCATCGCGCTGGCGCGCGCCATTGCGCCGAAGCCGAAGCTTTTGCTGCTCGACGAGCCGCTGTCGGCGCTGGACGCCAAAGTGCGCATTTCGCTGCGAGAGGAAATCCGCTCGATCCAGAAGAAGCTCGGCATAACCACCATCTTCGTGACGCATGACCAGGAAGAGGCGCTGTCGATCTCCGACCGCATCGCGGTCATGTATGGCGGCAAGGCCGAACAGGTCGGCACGCCGTTCGAGATCTACAACCGGCCGGCGACCAAGTTCGTTGCCAATTTCGTCGGCACGCTCAACGTGCTGGAAGGCAAGGTCACCGATGCCGCGTCCGGCAAGGTGCGGGTCAACACGCAGGAAGTCTCGCTGAAGGGCAAGCTCAACGGGTCGAAGTCCGGCGACACGCTGTCGCTGGCGCTGCGGCCCGAAGCGATTTCGCTCGGACGCCAGCCCGGCCACGACACCAGCCTTTCGGGCGAGATCGCCGAAGTGCATTTCCTCGGCTCGGTCATCCGGGTGCGCGTCGGCATCGGCGGCAACACGGTATCGCTCGACACCTTCAACAACTCGGCGACGCCGCCGCCTGTCGTCGGCGAGAAGGCGGACATCTCTTTCTCGTCGGGCGACATGCTGGTGCTGCACTAGGGTGCACAGTGAATAGTGAATAAGTGAATGGTAGTCGGCGAAGAGAGCACGTTACGTGCTCGAATTCTCTCTGATGATGCCCGTTCACCATTCACCATTCACCATCGCTTTTTGCAGTGCCAAAGGCCTGGTTCCATCGCTACGATGAGCCATGGCGCTTTTCGAGCTCACCCTCATCCTGCTTCTGATCGCCGTCGGGCTGACGGCGTTGTCGCGATGGCTGGGGATACCTTATCCCTCCCTGCTGGCCTTGGCCGGAGTGGGGATCGCCTTTCTGCCAGGTGCGCCGACCATCGAGATCGATCCGGAACTGGCGCTTGCCCTGTTCATCGCGCCGGTGCTTCTCGATGCCGCCTATGATACGTCGCTGCGCGACCTGAAGCGCTACCGGCTGTCGCTGGTGCTGCTGGCATTGGGCGCGGTCGTCTTCACCACCGTGGTCGTCGCCTTCGTCGGCTGGAAGATGGCCGGTCTGCCGATCGCGGCGGCGATCGCGCTCGGCGCCATCGTCGCGCCGCCGGACGCCGTGGCGGCGAGCGCCGTGCTTGGCCAGTTCAAGGTGCCGCACCGCCTCAACGCCATCCTGCAAGGGGAGAGCCTGCTCAACGACGCCACGGCGCTTCTGATCTACCGCATCGCCGTTTCGGCCGCGGTCGGCTCGGTCATGCTGAGCGATGCGGTGCCGGTGATCCTTCTGTCGACGGTCGGCAGCGTCGCCGCCGGCTATCTGTTCGGCCGCCTCTCGCTGCTGACGCTGACGCGCATCGAGGATGCGGCAAGCAGCACCGTGGTGCAGTTTGCCGGAACCTTTGCCGTCTGGATCATCGCCGACAGGATCGGCCTTTCCGCCATCATCACCATCGTCGTCTATGCCATCACCATCGCGCGCACCGCGCCACGCCAGATGTCGGCCAGACGCCGCGTCAGCACCTACTCGGTCTGGGAGTCGGCAGTGTTCGTGCTCAATGTGCTGGCTTTCGTGCTGATGGGCCTGCAGGCCCGGTCGATCGTCGGCAGGCTCTCCGGCGATGGGCAGGGCGATGAATTTGTCTTCGCCGCAACGGTGCTGGCCGTTGTCATCGTGGCACGCCTCGTCTGGGTGTTTGGCTACGTCGCGATCATACGGCGGTTCGCCCGCTTCGACAGCAAAGAGCAAAGGCGGGATGCGCCGACATTCGGGGGCGCCTTGCTTGTCGGCTGGTGCGGCATGCGTGGGCTGGTGAGCCTGGTGGTGGCCATTGCACTGCCGGCCAATTTCCCTGGCCGGGACCCGATCGTGCTTGCCGCCTTCGCGGTCGTGCTCGGCACGCTGGTGCTGCAAGGCATGAGCTTGAAGCCGCTGCTGCGCTGGCTCAATTTCGAAGAGGATACGACGATAGATCGCGAAGTGGCGCAGGCACGCGTTGCCATCATGGAAGCCGCGCTCGACGTCCTGAGCCGCAAGACGTCTGCCGCTGCGGACGTCGTGCGCGAGCAGTACGAGGCCCAACGAAAGATCGCCGAGAATCCTGAGGATGCGCAGGCGGCCACCGAATACGACCGGCTGCGCCTCTATGCCATCAAGCGGCAGCGCGATAGGCTCGAAGAATTGCGCCGCGACGGTACGATCGGCGACGAAGCCTATCACCGTCTGGAAGAAGAAATCGACTGGTCCGAGCTGGCAGCATCGCCGGCGGGGCGGTTCCAGTCGCTCACGACCTAGACGATGCCGGGGTCGGCGGTCATGACTGGACCATTCCGCATGTCGATGGCGTCCATTGCAACGCGATGGCCGAGGCGCTAGTGCCGTGGCCGGATATTCAGCCGGTTAATCGATGAAGCTGGTCAGCTACAACATCCAGTACGGCTACGGCAGCGACGGCCGCTACGATCTGGCGCGCGCCACGCGCCTCGTCGACGGTGCCGACATCATCGCCCTGCAGGAAGTGGAGCGGCACTGGCAGCGCAGCAACGGCGACGACCAGCCGAAAATCCTGTCCAGGCTGCTGCCCGACTATCACTGGGTCTACGGTCCGGCCTTCGACATGGACGCCAGCGAAAAGCGTGATGGGCGCATCGTCAACCGCCGCAGGCAGTTCGGCACGATGCTTCTGTCGAAGCTGCCGATCGTCTGGTCGCGGCTGCATGCGCTGCCGCTGCGCCGCACGCTCAAGCCCCTCAACACGCGCACCGCCGCACTGGAGTGCATGATCCGGACGCCGGCGGGATCCGTGCGGGTCTTCTCGCTGCATCTTGCCCATATCGCGGCCGAAGAGCGGCTGGAGCAGATCGACTATCTGCTCGCCGAACAGCGCCGCGCGCCGTCCGATGGCGGTCCCTGGAGCGGCGCCGATGACGAGCCGCAGCGCAACTGGGCGAATGGCGAGCCGGAGCCGGAAAACCCGCTGGCGGCGATCTGGCTCGGCGATTTCAACATGGAGCCGGGAAGTGCGGAATACCGGCGCATCGTCGGCAGCACGCCCTCTCATCGCGGCGCCGTCTATATCGACGGGTTCGTCGATGCCGCAGCCGTCGCCGCCAAGCCGGTGGCGGACTTCCACACGCATGAAAAGATCATCGAGGGCAAGCTGGCGAAACGCCGGCTCGATCATTGCTTCGTTGGCGGCGTGCTGGCCGGGCGGGTGCGTTCCGTGAGCGCCGATATCGGCGAAGTGGCCTCCGACCATTTCCCGCTCAGGGTCGATATCGATCTGGAAACCCCAGGCATCGCCGCTAGGCTTGCAGGCGGGTGAGGCGGGCATGACGCTTTTCGTCTTCCTCGCGGTGCTGTCGGCGGCCGCCATGCACGCGATCTGGAACGCGCTGGTCAAGGTGCACCTCGACCGCTTCCTGTCGATCACCTTGATGACGCTCGGCATGGGGGCTGCGGCGCTGCTGGCGCTGCCTTTCGTTGAAGTGCCGAAAGCCGAGGTCTGGCCATTCATCCTCGCCTCGGTCTTCTTCCATATGGGCTACCGGACGTTTCTGATCGGCGCTTACAAGGCCGGCGATTTCGCTCAGACCTATCCGCTGGCGCGCGGTACCGCGCCGCTGCTCTCCGCGCTCGGCGGCATCGTTCTGCTCGGAGAGATACCGGCGCCACTCTCCATCTTCGGCATCGTGCTTCTGTCGGCAGGCACGCTGGTCATGTCGTTTCGCGGCGGTGTGCATCTTGAACGGTTCAATCTGCGCGCCGTCAGCTTCGCGCTCGGCACATCGATCTTCATTGCCAGCTACACGCTGTCGGACGGCAGCGGCGCGCGGCTGGCGGCAACCGCGCAAAGCTATGCGGCCTGGCTGTTCGTCTGCGATGCGCTCTGGGCGCTGGTGCTGTGCATCGCCTTTCGCGGGCCACAGTCGCTGCCCCTGCTGGCGCGGGACTGGAAGGCAGGCCTCTTCACCGGCGTGCTCAGCGGCGCCGCCTACTGGATCGTGATGTGGGCGATGACCAAGGCGCCGATCGCCTCGGTGGCGTCGCTGCGCGAGACCTCGATCCTGTTCGCCATGCTGATCTCGGTGCTTGCGCTGGGCGAGAAGATGACGGCATGGCGCGCCGCCGCGGCGCTGGGCATCGTCGCGGGCGTGGTCGCGCTCAGACTGGGCTGACTTCCCGGTCGATCACGGTCATGACCTCGCCACGCTTCTCGGGGCTGAAGCGGATCACGACGATGATGCAGACGGCGACCACGCCGGCAAACAATGCCAGCGCATAGCCATAGCTGCCTCCCCGCGCTTCGGCGATGCCGGCCTGATACGGGCCGCCATAGGAGGCCGCCAGATTGCCGGCCTGGTAGATGAAGCCAGGCAAGGTCGCCCGCACGGAGCCCGGCGATAGCTCGTTGAGATGCACCGGAATGACGCCCCAGGCGCCTTGCACCGCCACCTGCATGATGAAGGCGCCGAGCGCCAGCATGAAGGGCGTCGTCGTATAGGCCCAGAGCGGAATAGCCGGCAGGGCAATGACGCAGGCGAGCGTGATGGCGTTTATGCGCCCGATCTTCTCCGACAGCGCGCCGAACGCCAAGCCGCCGACAATGGCGCCGATATTGGCGACGATGGTGATCCAGCTCACCGTGTGCGGATCGAAGCCGTGCTGCTTCTTCAGGAAGGTCGGGTAGAGGTCCTGCGTGCCATGGCTGAAGAAGTTGAAGAACATCATCAGCACCACGGCATAGAGCGCGATGCCCCAGTGCTTCTGCAGCGTTACGAGAAGACCCGGCCGCGCCTGCGCCCGGCCTGAGACGAAGGCGGGCGATTCCGGCACGTGCGAGCGGATGAAGAGCACGATCAGCGCCGGTACGAAGCTCAGCAGGAACATGGCGCGCCAGCCGAAGGTGAAATCGCCGATCTTCTGGCCGTAGAGCAGCCCATAGACAACTGCCGCCAGCAGATATCCCGCCGGATAGCCGCATTGCAGGATGCCCGAAACCATGCCGCGGGCGCTGGGCGGAATGGATTCCATGGCGAGCGAGCTGCCAAGGCCCCACTCGCCGCCCATCGCGATGCCGAACAGCGCCCGAAGGGCCAGGAATATGCCGAGATTGGGCGAGAAGGCCGCCAGCGCCCCGATCACCGAGTAGCTGACGATGTTGAGCATCAGCAGCGGTTTGCGCCCATATCTGTCGGCAAGCATGCCGAACAAGAACGCGCCGATGAATCGCGTGGCCAAGGTCAGGAACAGCGCCTTGGAGACCGCCGGGACATCGGTGTGGAATTCAGCGGCGATATCTGTGAGCAGGAATGTCAGAAGGAAGAAATCAAAAGCGTCGAGCGTCCAGCCCAGGAAAGATGCGAGTACGGTTTTCTTCTGCTCCGAGGTGAGACTCAAATCGCTGCTCCTTTGCATCCGCGAAAGGAACGATATGTTCCATGCAGTGCAAAAGAGAACGGGTTATTTGCCGGTTTCCGATCAACCGGCGGTCACATTTCCGTAAACTCCAAGTCGAGGACCATCACCCCGTCGGTGCCCCCTTCGAGCGCCGCTACCAGGCGAGCGCCGGCGCGCTGATGCGCCTCGTGCGCCAAATAGGGGTCGCGGGCGGCAGCATCGCGGAAATCGATGGTAAAGCCATGGCCGAAACCGCGCGCGAACGGCTCCGGGCTGACATTGGCGCTGAAATGAACCTTGCCCATGCCGTCGATGGCCGGGCGCAGCGCTTCGAGATCGGCGTGAATCGCGGCGCGCTCGGCGGCGGAGCTGCCGTCGCCGAAGCGGACAAAGACGCAGTGGCGGATCATTGTTCTTCCCTCAAGCCGCCTTATTGCCCTTGAACACGGCCGGCGGCAGCGGCTCGCGTCCGAGGATCAGATCGGCGCCCTTCTCGCCGACCATGATGGTCGGCGCATTGGTGTTGGAGGAGGGGACACGCGGCATCACCGACGCGTCGCAGACCCGCAGGCCGTCGATGCCGCGCAGCCTGAGATCGGGCGTCACCACAGCCATCGCATCATGTCCCATGCGGCAGGTGCCGACGGGATGGTGATCGGTCTTGGACGCGCGGCAGGCATAGTCGAAGAGGTCGGCGTCGCTTTGCAGCGCAGGGCCGGGCAGCACCTCGCGCAGCACAAAAGGCTGCAGCGCCTTCTGCCGCATGATCTCCCGCGCCAGCCGCAGTCCCTTGATCGACATGTCGCGATCGTAGGAATCGGACCAGTAGTTCGGGTCGATCAGCGGATGATCGGCGGGATCGGCGCTCTTCAATCGCACGGTGCCGCGCGAGCGCGGGCGCAGGAAGGCGGAGTTCAGCGTCACGCCGGGATTGTTCAGCTTCTCGACCCCAGCCTCGATGCCGGAGCCGAGACCGAGATGGAACTGGATGTCGGGCGAGGCGGCGGTCGGATCGGCGTACCAGAAGCCGCCGGTCTCGAACAGGCTGGATGCGACAGGGCCCTTCTTCAAAAGCACGTATTGCAGGCCGGCCCACATCGTGCGGTGCAGCTTAGCATAGTTGTCATAGGTGTGGTCGCCGGTGCATTCGGCGATCACGAACAGGTCGAGATGGTCCTGCATGTTGGAGCCGACGCCGGGCAGGTCGTGGACCGGCGTGACGCCGACCGACTTCAGATGATCGGCCGGGCCAATGCCGGATTGCATCAAGAGCTTTGGCGAGCCGATGGCGCCGGAGGAGATGATCACCTCGCGTTCCGCGCGCAGGATCGTCTTCTCTCCGCCCGGCTTGTCGACGATCTCGACGCCGATGGCGCGGCCTTTCTCGACGACGACGCGGGTGACGAGTACATCGGTCCTGACCGTCAGGTTCTTGCGGGCGCGGATAGGCTTCAGATAGGCGACCGAGGCGGAGGAGCGCCGCGCGTCCTTCTGGGTGAGCTGGTAATAGCCGACGCCTTCCTGGCTGGCGCCGTTGAAATCCGGATTGAAGGGGATTCCCATCTCCTGGCCGGCGCGGAAATAGGCCTCGCAGATCGGCAGCGGCGAGATCGGGTTGGAAACGCCGAGCGGCCCCTGGTCGCCGTGATAATCGTTGGCGAAGCGCTGGTTGTTCTCGGCGCGCTTGAAATAGGGCAGCACATCGCGATAGCCCCAGCCGGCCAAGCCCTCTTCCTTCTCCCAGGCGTCATAGTCGCGGGCGTTGCCGCGCGTGTAGATCTGGGCGTTGATCGACGAGCCGCCGCCGACAACCTTGGCTTGGGTGTACCAGAAGACGCGGTCCTTCATGTGCTTCTGCGGCACCGTCGACCAGCCCCAGGAAGCGATGCCCTTGGTCATCTTGGCGAAGCCTGCCGGCATGTGGATCAGCGGGTGCCAATCCTTCCCGCCGGCTTCGAGCAGCAGCACCGAATTGGTCGGCTCCTCGCTCAGTCGGTTGGCCAGCACGCAACCGGCCGGTCCGGCGCCAACGATGATGTAGTCAGCCATGGTTCCACTCACTCACAGACGAGGCACGGAGAGCGCGCCGTCGACATCGATGACCGATCCGGTTGCAAAGCCGAATTTTCCGCTGGCAAGTGCGGCCACCACAGCGCCGATATCGGCGCCCTCGCCCCAGCGGTTGGCCGGCACCAACCCGCCTTCTATCAGTGCGTCATATTTGGCGGATACGCCTGCCGTCATGTCGGTGCGGATGATGCCCGGCCGCACCTCGAACACCCCGATGTTTTCCGCGGCGAGCCGCAGCGCCAGGTTCTTCACCCACATCGAAAGCCCTGCCTTTGAGATGCAGTAGTCGGCGCGCTCCGGCGAGGCCATTGTCGCGCTGACCGAGGTGATGGTGACGATCGACCTCGCAAAGCTGGCGGGTGTCGCCAGCATCGCCTTGGCGACGGCCTGGCTGAGGAACACCGTGCCGCGCAGATTGATATTTAGCGCGTGGTCGAAATTGTCAGGCTTCAATTCCAGAAGGTCGCCACGCACGACGGCGCCTATGCCGGCGTTGTTGACGAGGCAATCGATGCTGCCGAAGGCGTCCACCGCCGCCGCGACCAGTTTTGGATGGCCAGCGAGATCAGCGATGTCACAGCTGGCATAGGCGAATTTCGCGCTGCGCGCGGCGATGCTTTCGGCAAGTCCATCGGCCGGCTTGTCCGCAAGGTCGGCAACAAGAATATCGAAGCCGGCATCGGCCAGCGCCTCGGCGCAGGCAAGGCCGATGCCGCGCGCGCCGCCGGTGACGATGGCTGCCGGGCGGGTCATGCCGCGAGCTCCGTCTTGCGGATATGGTCTGCCACGCGCAGCGCCTGGGCTGCGATCGACAGCGCCGGATTGACCGCCGCCGAGGTCGGCAGGAAGCCGGCGTCCACGACGAACAGGTTCTTATGGTCGTAAGCACGACAGAACGTATCGAGTGGCGCCGTCGCGGGGTCGTTGCCCATCCGCGCGGTGCCGCACTGGTGCGAGGGCGTGCGCTTGTCGAACGGGCGCGACAGCACGATCGGGTAACCGCAGGCGCGGAAGTTTTCGCGCATCACCGTGGTCAGGCCTTCCAGCGACTGCATGTTGGAGCGCCGCCACTGCATGACGATCTCCTTGCCGTCGACCAGGATGCGGCTTTCAGGATCGGGCAGGTCCTCGCACATCAGGTACCAGTCGACGGCGTGGCCGGCCATGAAATCGAGCGCGAATCTTGGCGCCAGCTTCACATTGGCCCGCAGCATGTTGCCGTCGATCTTGCCGAGCAGTTGCACATTGCCCAGCGGCTTGCCGCCCTTGCCGCCCGACAGATAATAGTCGTTGAGCATCAGCGTCTTCTGGTAGACGGCGTCGTTGCGGCGGCGCGGGTCGATCGCCAGCATCGCGCTCGAATTGTGGTTCATGAAATTGCGGCCGACCTGGTCGGAACTGTTGGCGAGGCCTTTGCCGTTTGTCGAGGGCGAGCGCAGCAGGATGACGGCGGAGTTGATCGCGCCGGCCGATAGGATGACCAGCTTCGGCGAGAGCGTCCTTTGCGCGCCGTTCTGCGTGTAATGAATGGCGGCAATCGATTTGCCGTCCGGCGAGGCCTCGAGCCAGTCGACATGGGCGCCGGTTTCGAGCTTGATGTTCTTGTCATTGAGCGCCGCCGCCAGAGGCCCGGTCTGGGCGTCGACCTTGCCTTGCCCGGTGTTCGGAAAAGCATCCCAGCCGGTCTTGCCCTCCTTCAGCCAGGCTTCGATGTCGACGCCGAGCGGCAGCGAGGCAGGATGCAGGCCTAGGCCTTTGAGCTCGGCGCGAGCACGCGCGATCGAAGGTTCGTCGGGCACCGGCTTGAAGGCATAAGGAATCGAATGGAACGGCTCGGTCGGATCCTCGCCGAGCGCGCCGCGCACGCGGAAAAGCTGCTCGGCCTTCGAATACCAGGGTTCGAACTTCTCATAGGAAAACGGCCAGGTCG
>NZ_RZSR01000311.1:0-5863 GCF_004023265.1 Mesorhizobium sp. M1A.F.Ca.IN.020.06.1.1 | reverse complement strand
ACTACGAAGTTCTACTCTGCCGATCGCAGATGGTGGAAAGCCCGTTCCCGGGCCAGCCTCACTTGACCCAGCGGGAAGTAACATCCCAAGTCGACACAGGCGCGCTAAGGCAGCGCGTCCGCGCTCTTCTCAAGGTGATCAATCTGTGACCTTCAACCACTTGGAAGTAATCGTCAACCTAACGCGCCGGGAGGTTGCTGGTCGTTACCGGGGATCGATGCTCGGCATTTTGTGGTCGCTACTGACCCCGTTGCTGATGCTGGCGGTATATACGTTCATGTTCGGCACGGTCCTGCGAATGCGTTGGGCGGGCGGCGGCGATGCGCAGCCGACAGCTGAGTTCGCCCTCATATTGTTCGTGGGCCTCATCTTCTTTCAAACCTTCTCCGAAATGCTGACAAGGGCCCCGACACTTATTTTGGCAAATGTCAGCTTCGTTAAGAAGGTTGTTTTCCCGCTTGAAATCCTACCCGTGGTTGCCCTAGCCGCTGCGCTGTTTCACATGCTGGTGAGCTTTTTGGTAATGCTCATTTTCCTTTTGCTTTCGCGAGGCTCAATCCCGTTGACGGCGCCACTTCTCCCGATTGTCGTAGCTCCTTTTATGCTCCTTCTGATCGGCCTGTCGTGGTTCTTCGCAGCAGCAGGGGTTTATTTTCGGGATATCAGCCAAGTTCTGAATCCTATCGTAAGCGCGCTTATGTTCCTGTCACCAATTTTTGTGCCGACAGAAGCCTTGCCGAGTGCTGTGCGACCGTGGCTGACCCTGAACCCAATTTCAATTCCGGTAGAACAGGCTCGCCAGGTTCTAATTTTTGACCAGATCCCGAACTGGTCGGCGCTGGCTGTATATACAATAGCGGCAGCGATCATTGCGGGGCTTGGATTCTTGTTCTTCCAAGCCACGCGGAAGGGCTTCGCTGATGTCCTCTGAAATCGCCATCTCGGTAAAGGCAGTTTCCAAACATCACCTCATGTTCGATCGGCCGGAGGATCGACTTAGGCAGATGGTGGTGCCGCGACTGCAGCGGTTGGTAGGGCGCGCGCCCAAGCGTTACTACCGGGATTTTGCCGCTTTGACCGAGGTGTCTCTTGAGGTTCGGCGCGGTGAGACTGTCGGCATTGTCGGCCGCAACGGTTCGGGTAAATCGACGCTTCTGCAGATCATATGCGGCACACTGCAACCTACGAGCGGCTCGGTCACAGTCAACGGTCGCGTGGCCGCCTTGCTTGAGTTGGGTGCCGGATTCAACCCAGATTTCACCGGTCGTGAGAACGCCTATCTCAACGCGTCTATCCTCGGGCTCAGCAGTGCTGAGATGGACAAGCGCTTCGGATCTATCGCTGCTTTCGCTGACATAGGCGATTTCATCGAGCAGCCTGTGAAGACCTATTCGTCCGGCATGTATGTACGGCTAGCTTTCGCCGTGGCGATCAATGTCGACCCCGATATTTTGGTGGTCGATGAGGCTTTGGCGGTCGGCGATGAGGCCTTCTCCCGCAAATGCTTCGCGCGGATCGAACAGATCAAAGAGCGTGGCGGTACGATTTTGTTCGTCAGTCATGCGGCGCAGACGATTGTCCAACTTTGCGATCGCGCTGTACTGCTCGATGCGGGCGAAGTAATTATGCTTGGCCGCCCAAAGACCGTCACTAGCCAATATCAACGACTGGTCAATGCAAGCGTCGAAATGGGGAAAGAAATTCGCAATGGGATCGTGGAACTTAACGCAACATTTCTGGAATCGCAAAGGTCAGATGTTGATAGTGGCGAAAAAAATGCTTCTATCTCTCACGTAAAATCGGCAGAGGGTGGTTCATCTAATGAGGCCTGTTCAATGCTATCCAGCTCAGAGTCAGCCACAGTTGATTCCGTTGTTGTATCGTCCAAGGTGGAGTCGGAAACAAACGGCGTCATTGCGCAGGAGGCCGACTACTATGATCTCAACCTAAGTTCAAAGTCTACGATTTATCTTGAAGAGAGAGGAGCCCGCATCCGAGATATGAGTGTCCTGACTCTTGGCGGTGAGAAAATAAATGTTTTGCAGGCGGGAAAACGGTATGTATTTGAGTATATGGTTGACTTCACATCTGAGGCGATGGATGTGGGGTTCGAGTTCTTATTCAAAAGTGTAACGGGTCTGGTTATTGCGGGAACGGATACGCACAAGGTAAAAAGAGAAAGAATCACGCTCGTATCCGTCGGTTCTTCTCTGAAAATAAGCTTCACTTTCAGCTGCTTAATGTTACCAGGATCTTATTTGGTAAGCGCTGGTGTACGAGGTTCAGTAGATGGTGATTTTCGTATGCTTCACAAAATCGTTGAGGGGGCACTCATCCGCGTCGCCAACGAGCCCGAACTCGCTGCAATAGGCTGCGTGAACTTGGACGCAACATCGCAGGTGCTTTTGTCTCCAGCAATTCCTCCAAAGCATTCAGCGTTTCAGTAGCGCGTGTCTTCGCCCGCTCGGTAACGTTACGCAAGAGATCGCCATTGTGACCATGTGCAAGCTCCAACGCAGCGCGGCTCACTTCCTGTATATTTGCCTGCTCAATCCGATAAACAAACGGCCATCCAGACGTGGAAAGTAAATTTGTCAACTTTCCACCTCCGCGAATTTGATCGATGGCGATGAAAGGAATTTCATTGCGCATGGCTAAAATTGCGCCATGGAAACGGGACGTGAGCACAAGATCGCACGATGAATACAACGCTTCGATTTCAGACGGCCGGCGACCGGCGCGGGCCAAGTGGTGTTCTACCTCCACCGTCTCGACTCGATGCTTGGCGGCGAGAGATTCGAGCACGTGGACCACGAGCGCACTGGTGCGGACGTGCAGCGAAGTCTGGGGTCCATATTCGCCCTGTTCTCCGCGCAGCACTAGGCCTACGACAAGGCGTTTATCCAATTCTCGCACGTGCTTTTGGATGACTGGCTGAGGAGCGAGAATGGCAACGTCTTCAAAACGCTGACGGCTTCCTTCGCGCGCCAGAACAGTGTCGAAAGGCTGGACGTAGTTGGCGTGGTCTGGTGCGAACTGGCTGACACTGACCCCAATCTTTCGCAGCGAAGGAAACCGGCGAATTACCGTGTCTACAATCGGATGACTTTTGATGACAGGACCACACACGAAAACGAGTGTGGTGTAGTCATTTTCGATGGCTTCTTCCCAAGTCGTTCTGTGGCCTGAAATATCGAAGGCAGAACTGGCTGTTAGGTGCGTGAAACCTATCCCCGCCGCTTTTAAGCGATCAGCGACGCTCTGAACCGCGAAAAGATCTCCAACAGTTCCGTTGCCCTCCAACGACCCATACCAACACAAAAGAACTGACAGAGTTTTGGAGACCTTACCGGAGACTGCAGTGTATCGGCCGCTCGCGTGCTCAGTGCTGCGGCGAGAAATTAGCTTAGCGTAGTCGCAAAGAAAGTCATAGACACTTCCAGCGCGTGCCGCACCGTGGTCGACCTTGTGTGTAAGCTTTAGGACCGGAATTTTGGCAGACAACACGACCTGTCGATCATCTTCTGAAACTGGGCCAAGCAGCCTGGTCTCATAAGGTGTGAACATATGTGGCGGGCCCGCCGATATTTTCGGAACGCGGTCCCAGACGGTACGGAATTTTTCATCATCTTGGTAGGTTTTGCCAAACAGATTGTGAAACCAGTAATAATCCGGGTCATCTGTTCGCTTCTGCCAGTGGCGGTTGATCCTTTTGCGCCATTCATGGATGATGTAAGACGACTGGCTGGCCGCCAGGAACCATGAAGATAGCATTCGTGTCGGGGTAGGTCGCTCGAAGGCAAAAAAATTCTCTGACGTCACGCCATCGAGCCACCGGCTGAGAGGCTGCAGACAGAAGCAAGTAGCGTCGACCCAAACCCCCCCGTATCTCGACAGCAATTCGATGCGAATAATATCACTGTAGGTTGCGTCCGGATGTGACATGGAGAGGATCGACTTTGGGTCGTCCACCTCGGGCAAAAAGTCTCCCAGGCTCTTTCTGCTCAGGATTTGTATCGTCCAATCCGGGTTGACCCTTTCCCAAGAATTCACGCTGGCTCTGACGATCGCTGGCGCCGTTTCGAGTCCTTGGAGCCACAGGATCCAGACAATCCTAGGAATCATTGTTTTTCTCGTTGGAAGGGCTGGAATGCCTGGAGATCCAAAGAGCCTGCTGAAACCATTGGTACCGAGGCCCAGTAGCGAGTGAACTCATTCCGATCGATAGGCTCAAAGGCAGCGATGATTTTCTCATAATTGACCGAAAACGTCTCATTTGCAGGATCGAGGCGCGTAATCACGACGAGCCCGGTTGGCGCACTATCCGTAATCGTAATCGAAAGCTCTGGCCGGTATTGCTTCAAGGTCGGCACGATCTTCCATACGTCACCAGCCCACCAACCTGGGAATGCGGAGTGAGGGTGGTTCGCATCGGCGATGTCCCTCGAAGTCATATAGAACCCCGGCGGCAAGCAGTCGTGTAGCGCGATAATAGATTCAGGGGCGCAGTACTTTTCCGTGCTTATAAAGTCCCGAAGCAGGAATCCAAACAGGTGCATGCCATCCAGAAAAGCAAGGTCGATGGGTTTGCCAAGTATCGTTGAAGGATTGTGCTCCTGAAAGAAGGCGTCGCTCGTTTGTTGAAATAGTAGACAGCTCGGCTTTCTGCCTATGATGTTTGTCTCGCATCTGAAACGCGGATCGACACCGATCGTCGCACATTCCGCCAACTTAATCGTATCGCCAAATTGGACGCCAATCTCGAAGTAGGACTTTGGTTTCGATATCTTCCAGTAGGCTGACATATGACTTGCCTGAAACACGCTGTCTGAAGTCGACGTCCTGCATTGCTGACTCTCCAATCTAGTCTGCCTTCAGCAGTGGAGCGTCCCGCCCAGAATCCGACTGCATGCCACCCAGCGACACATCTATTTTGCCGCAACGCGACAGGCAACATGTGAATCGATTCTTCGTGGGCGAGTAGAACAGGAAAAAACCCCTAGCTCTCCCCCCAAGTCCGCGCTAATGCGATAACAGGGTGACGGGGTTGGGGATTTGCAATCTGGAGTGGCGGCGGACGGTGTTCTGTCCCGCGCCGCTCTGATAGTATTCCCGCGCCTGGAGTTCAGTACTACCCAATGACCGCCTATGTAGAAGCCGTATCGGGCCTGCGACCGAAGATGCGGCGCGCCATCATCATGGTCCAGGACCTCGTCATGGTCCTGATCGCGGTGGCGCTCAGCCTCACGCTCTCGCAGTCGCGGCTTTCCTTCGATGCGTTCTCCTCCGGCGGGCTGGCCTGCTGGGCGCTGATCGTGCTCCTTGCCCATCTCCTGTTTCGCACCTGCGGCCTCTACAGCACCGTCTGGCGCTTTGCCTCAACGCCCGACTTTTTCAACATCCTGAAGGGCTGCGGCAGCCTGACGGTGGTTCTCTATCTGGCCTCGATTGCCTTCCGCTCCTTTTTCCAGCCGGTCGCCGGCCTCAACGAGCGCCAGTTCATCGTCTTCTTCCTGGTCTCCTTCACCATCATTTCGGCACCCAGGCTCTACTATCGTTTCCTGCGCGACGGTGCGTCCTGGCGCATCCTGCGCCGCGCCGCCGGCGATGCGTCGATCAAGCAGGCGCTGTTCATCGGCCGGCTGAGCGAGGCCGACGTGATCGTCCGCTTCACCCGCACGGCGGTGCCGGCCGAATATGCCATCGCCGGCATCATGGCCACGGAGGCCGGCGCGCCGCTCGGCACGCAGATCCAGGGCGTTCCGGTCGTGGCGCTGCGGCCGCGTCTGGTCGGGGTGCTGGAAGAGTATGTCAAGGGCACGGAAAACCTCGACCTCCTGATCTTCGGCAAGGGGGTCGAGCG
>NZ_RZSR01000310.1:0-5864 GCF_004023265.1 Mesorhizobium sp. M1A.F.Ca.IN.020.06.1.1 | reverse complement strand
TTGGTATATAGGCGGCGGCGCAGCGCATCGCCATTGCGGATCAGCTCGAAGACTTTCAGCGAGGCGCCGGCGATCGCCGGCATCAGCGTGTTTGAGAAAAGATAGGGCCGCGAGCGCTGGCGCAGCCAGTCGACCACCTGTTTCTTCCCCGCAGTATAGCCGCCGGACGCGCCGCCCAGCGCCTTGCCGAGCGTGCCTGTGATGATGTCCACCCTGCCCTCGACGCCGCAGTGCTCGGCCGAGCCGCGGCCGTTCTTGCCGACGAAGCCAACGGCATGGCTGTCATCGACCATGACCATGGCGTCGTATTTCTCGGCGAGGTCGCAGACTCCTTGCAGGTTGGCGATGATGCCGTCCATCGAGAACACGCCGTCGGTGGCGATCAGCCGGAAGCGGCAGTCCTTCGCCTCCTTCAGCCGCGCCTCGAGGTCGGCCATGTCGTTGTTGGCGTAGCGGAAGCGCTTGGCCTTGGAGAGCCTCACCCCGTCGATGATCGAGGCGTGGTTCAGCGCGTCCGAGATGACGGCGTCTTCCTCGCCGAGCAGCGTCTCGAACAGGCCGCCATTGGCATCGAAGCAGGAGCCGTAGAGAATGGTGTCGTCCATGCCGAGGAAGGAAGAGATGGTGGCTTCGAGCTCTTTGTGTTCTTCCTGGGTGCCGCAGATGAAGCGCACCGAGGCCATGCCGTAGCCGTAGCGGTCGAGCGCCTGCTTCGCCGCATCGCGCAGCTCGGGGCTGTCGGCGAGGCCGAGATAGTTGTTGGCGCAGAAATTCAGCACCTTCTGGCCGGCGACCTCGATCAGGGCCGACTGCGTGGAGGAAATCACCCGCTCGGACTTGTAGAGCCCGGCCGATTTCAGGCCCTCAAGCTCGTTGTCGATGTGGGAGAGAAACGCTGCGCTCATGGTCTGGCCCTGTTTGTTCGATGCGGACTGTCGCGCTGCGGACAAGAAAAATCCATCGCAAAAACGACCGCTTCGGTGGCGTTGCGCAAGCCGCGCCGCAGCTCCTTCAGCGCAGCCGGACAAGGATGTGTTCAAATGCGACGATCTGCGAAAGGACATAATAACCATCCTGTCAGCTTTGTCGCGCCGCCGGCTCCGGCACCGTGCCGGTTTGCCGAGCTGTTAACCCTTTCACGTCAAGGGTTCTGGCGCCGCATATTCATGGCAGGAATCCGTCGATCGGGAGGGGTCACTCAGTTATGTCGCAGCAGCCGGTGCACAGCGTTTCGCGCAAGCTGATTCTGCTGATCAAGAGCGGCTACTGGCTGGCCTTGCTGATCATCGCCGCCATGGTGATGGCTTCCTTCATCCTGCTGCAGCAGTTGATGGCGCAGCAGCAGCACAATGACGCACTGCTCAACATCGTCTCCACGCAGAAAGCGCTGTCGCAGCGCATCGTTTTCCTGGCCAGCGCGACCGGTGCCGCCCCGCGCGACAAGCAGCCGGCGCTGGTCACCGCGCTCAAGCAGGCAACGGGCGAGTTCGAGACCAATTACGACCGGCTGCTCAAGGAGACCGGCGCCGATCCGCTATCGCCGGCGCGCAACGATCCGCAATCGATCGAATATGTGCTGTTCAGCAAGCCGTTCCATCTCGACTATTTCTCGGTCGGCCTTATCGCCAACGGCGATCGACTGGTTTCATCATTTGCATCCCAGCTCGGCATGCAAAGCGACGGCTATAAGGGCGGCGGCGAGCGCGTCGGCCTCGACGCCTCCGTCGCCAATGCGACTTTGTCCGGCTATGCCGCGCTCGGCCAGCGCATCAGCGCCTTCGCCACCGAGCGGTCGGATGAGATGCTCAGCCTGCACCGCACGCTGTTCTTTGCCACCATCGGCGTCATCGTGCTGGTCGCGCTATTCATCTTCCGGCCGATGTCCAAGGCCATCCTGCGCAAGACGCATGAACTGGTCGACGCCCGCAATTCGATGGCCTTCATCGCCGTGCATGACGGCCTGACCGGCTTGCACAACCGCACCTTCCTCACCGATCATTTCGACACGCTGATCAAGGGCGCGCATCGTCGCCGCGAGCGGCTGGCGGTGATCCAACTCGACCTCGACCGCTTCAAGCAGATCAACGACACGCTGGGGCACGCGGCGGGCGACTATGTGCTTGTCGTCACCGCGCAACGCATGCGCGATTCCTGCCGCGCATCGGATCTTTGCGCCCGTCTCGGCGGCGACGAGTTCGTGATGATCCTCAACGGCGCCGGCAGCACCGAGGACATCCATGCACTGGCCAAGCGCATCATCGCCAACATCAACGAGCCGATCACCTTCCAGGGCACGACCATAATGCCTGGCGCCAGCGCCGGCATCGCCGTCTATCCAGTCGACGCCGACAACGCGCAGGACCTGCTCGTCCATGCCGATCTCGCCCTCTATTCGGCCAAGAAGCTCGGCGGCGGCAGCTTCTCCTTCTTCTCCGAAGAGCTGCGGCGCGAGCTCGACTACCGCAAGCAGCTCGAGCAGGACATCCGCACGGCGATCGCGGAAAAGACCTTCGAGGTCTATTTCCAGCCTCAAGTGTCGCTCACCAGCGGCAAGATCAGCGGTATCGAAGCACTGGTGCGCTGGAAGCACGCCACGCGCGGCATGATCTCGCCCGGCGAATTCATCCCGGTGGCGGAGAAGTGCGGCTTCATGCCGGATATCGGCCGCATCGTCATCAGCAAGGCGATCAACGAAGCCGCCGAATGGGATCGCGCCGGCATCGATTTCGGACGCATCGCCGTCAATGTCTCGGGCACCGAGCTGCGCGAGCCGGATTTCGACAATTTCCTGTTCGGAACGCTGGAGCGAGCCGGGCTTGCGCCGCAGAAGCTGTCGCTGGAAATCGTTGAATCCGTCATCCTCGACGACGAGAAGACCGGCATCGCCGCCAAGCTCAGGCATATCCGCGCGGCGGGCGTCCATCTTGAGCTCGACGATTTCGGCACGGGCTATGCTTCACTCAGCCATGTCAACCCGAACGAGATCGATCGGCTGAAGATCGACCGCCGCTTCGTCCAGAACATCAACGAGAACGGCGACAACACTAAGATCGTGCGCGCCATCACCGAGCTTGCCCGCGGCCTCGGCATCTCGATCGTCGCCGAGGGCGCGGAAACCGAGGCCGAGCTCGACTCGCTGATGGCGATCGGCTGCGACCAGGTGCAGGGCTATTCGATCGCCTTCCCGATGCCTCAGGACAAGGCGCGCGAATGGCTTACCGCGCGCAGCCCGAAGAAGGCGAAGCTCAAGGTGCTGCAGGGCAGCCGGGCTTAACCTCCCACATTCGCCCGAAGCGCCGCCAGCACCTCGGCGAATTCCGCAAGCCGGTCGTCCGGCAGCCCAGCTCTCAGCCTTTTGTCGAAGGCGACGGCCGCGAGGCGCAACTTCTCGAACAGCGCTTCACCGGTTTCGGTCAGCGCCACCTGATGCACCCTGCGGTTCTGCGGATCGCGGCGGCGCGTCAGCAGCCCTTGCGCCTCCATGGCGTTGAGGTGATGCGTCAGCGTCGCGCCCTGGATGCCGATCATGCCGGCAAGCTCGCGCTGGTTGGCCAGTTCCTTCGACTTGACCGAGAGCAAGGTTACCCAGACCGGCAGCGTTCCTCCGACTTCCACCAAGGCAGTGTCAAAGGCCTGCGCCACCAGTTTGGCGGTGCGAGCGAGATTCATGCCGATGGGCGGGCGATCAAATGGCGTCATGGCTGGACACTAGAACAAGCAATGGATTGGCGGAACTCCGCATGAAGCATTGACATCTAACTATTAGATATCTAACTTTGCCTTATTAACGTTGTCGGACCCAGCCGATAGACAAAAACCGACAGGCAAAGCGTCACACCGGTGGCGGGGCGAACGAGAGGAATGCGGTCATGCAATATGTCTACATCGTCGTCATCGGCCTGCATGTTATGGCCGGTGTCTTCTGGGCCGGCACGACCATTGCGGTTGCCCGTGATCCGGAGATCAAGGCGGAGCGCTTTATCCGGCCGCAACTCGGCGCCTCCGGCATGGTCTTTTTGACCGGTCTGCTGCTTTGGTATTTCTTCCACGAAGGCGCTTTCGGCCCGATGGAAATGGTGCTGGCGCTGGGCATTGCGACGGCGCTGATCGCCGCCGGCGTGCAGGGCGCCCTGGTCGCCTCTTCCAGCAGGCGATTGGCCGGTGCCGATGCAGCGACGCAAACGCAGTTGCGCGCGAAAATGACCAAAAGCGAACGCCTCGCCGGCGGGCTGCTGGTCGTCACCGTATTGTGCATGGCCACGGCCAGGATGTTCTGACCCCTCAACGGCTCGCGCGGTACCGGTGCAGGCCGGCGGCCGCGCGCGGCGCACCGGACCAACGCGGCAGGTGGCTCTCCTTGAAGGTCCGGTGCGTTTCCGTGGTGCGGCCGTCACCGGTGCATCAGATCACCTCAACGGAACCGCCGCGTAGTTTTTCCCGTCGCAGCTTTATATAGGTCCGCATATTCGGCGCGATGCGAAAACCTTCCAGTCTGACGTCCTGAAGCGCTGCCGCCCAGCCAAGCGCTTCATAACGGCCGCCATATGTTTCGATCGTCGCGGCGAGATCCTCGCGGCCCAGTTGCCTGGCCAAGATGGCGCAGGCCGCGACCCGCGTTTCGATCGAGCGGCCATATTTGGGTGCGAATGCCAAGCCGCCGTCGGCGAGGTCGTCGACCTCGTGCGCAAGCTGCAGGAACAGGATGTCCTCATCGCCGGCCGGCACGCCCTCCTGCAGAAGGCGCTCGGGGTCGCCGGTGTCGAATTTCATGCCGCCGACGCGGGCGACGAGGCCTTCAGCCCTCGGCCCGATCCGCGCCTCCAGCCATTTCCGGTGCGCCTCGCTGCGCCTGCTGGACCTGCCGTCCGGATACTGGCCGCTGTCATAGGCAGCATGGAACATCGCCGCGAGGACGAAATCGAGATCCCTTTCGAAATGCGCCACAGACGAGGCGGCGCCTACCGCATGGCAGATAAAGGGCCGTCCTGACTTTCGATAGCGGCCGTTGAACATCGCGCATGCCACGCGATAGGCCTTCTGCACGCGTAGAAGATCGCCCAACGAGTGCCCGGACTCGTGCAATTGGATATAGAGCGCCGTATTGGTCTGGCGCGGAACGAACAGATCTTTTCCGGTCAAGCAAGCCCCCCGACTATGCGACCCCGGTTGCAGCCCTCCGAATCCGCGCCCGAAAATTGCAAATAAGATCTGTCAGGTCTAGCCTGGCCATTGGAGGACCGAGGTTCAGATCCGGATGCCGAACCTGATGCCGTCATAGATAGCGGCGTGGATGTTGCGCGAGGCGACTGCGTCGCCGATGCGGAACAGAACAAAGCCGCCTTCCGGATTGCGCGGCGGAAAAATGTCGCCGCCGCTTACCAGCCGCTCGTAGTCGACCGCGCCGCCATTCTTCGACAGCGGCTTCAGCGCGAGGTAGAGATCGTCGAGCGGCGCGGTGCCATGCTCGACCACCACCTGGTCGACGCGCCGCTCGCCGCGCCAGCCATCGGCGAAGTCCGACGCCAGCTCGGCGATGAGCTGGTTACCCTCGCGTCGCACGGAGCGCAGACGAGTGTTGATGGTGACGGTGACGCCTTTCTCGTGGAAAGCCCGCATATAGGGCACGTGGTTCAGGCCGCCCATTTCCGGCGCGAAGAAGCGTTCGGGCGAGACCAGCTCCAGCTTCGCGCCGCTGTTGGCAATCAATTCCGCCGCGCCCATGCCCTGATGGCCGCCATTGTCGTCATAGAGCAGCACGTTCTCGGCCGGCTTGACGCTGCCGGCCATAATGTCCCAGCTCGAGGTGACGAGATTGTCGCCCGCTGCCAGCGGCGGGTTCTGCGGCAGGCCGCCGGGGGCGGCAA
>NZ_RZSR01000309.1:0-5871 GCF_004023265.1 Mesorhizobium sp. M1A.F.Ca.IN.020.06.1.1 | reverse complement strand
GCTCATGGACGCTCCCGGCCCAGGCGGTCTGGGCGGGACTTATGGCGGCAACCCGATCGGCATTGCGGCAGGCAACGCCGTGCTCGACGTTATCGAGGAAGAAGGTTTGAACGATCGCGCGGTGGTCCTCGGAAACCGGCTCAAGCAACGCTGCAATCACTGTCGGATGTCGTTCCCCAGATCGCAGATGTCCGCGGCCCGGGGTTCATGAACGCCGTCGAGTTCAACGTTCCCGGTTCCAGGGAACCTTCGGCCGCCTTCGCCAACAAGGTGCGCGAGCGTGCCCTTTCAAAAGGCCTGATTTTGCTCACTTGTGGCGTTTACAGCAATGTCATCCGGTTCCTTGCACCCATCACCATCCAGGATGAGGTGTTCACGGAAGCACTGGATATCCTTGAAGAAGCACTTCGTGAATGCGCGGGTGAGGCCTAGGTGTTTAGTCCGGCACTTTGACATTCGCGTCGGCAGCCAGCACCGAATGTGTGATTTCCGACGGGTCCACGCCGTTTCGTCTGGCCCAGGTCTCCAGGTTTCGAGGCCTGTAGGAGGGATTGGTCCGCCAACGGTCAAACACGCTCCGGTCGATCGTTTCGTTGATTGTGGAGGTCGTGGCGGCACTGCCGACAGATGGCTCCGCCCCGATCGGTCGGAAGTAACGGCGACTGAAGAATCGGTACAAGCCCCCCAGAAAGGCCGCATACGAGTCGGCTATTGGCGAATCCACATTGGCCTGATCGGTTTCGATGTTCCCGCGAAACTTGAGCCCGTGAGTTGCGGCTTTCGCCATCAGCCATCCTAGCGGCACCTGAGCCAGCAGATCGCTGGGATAGCCTCCGCCCACATTGGCGTGGGCGCCCACAAACCAGCGCTGTTCCACGTTCTCGATCGGCCTGGATGGTGCAGGGTTTGCGCCGGCAGCGGTTGTTCTGGTCCAAAGCGTAGGGGTGAAGGAGGCGCGGTGCTCGTCGACAGCCAAGGCATGGTAGGCATTGGTATTGCTGAGCCTCAGATGAGTGTCGAGGAACCGGTATTTCGCAACGTTCCGCTTCATGCCGACGGGAACGCCCAAGGATCCCACCGTGTCCCAGATGCCGAGGAAGTCGATGGTAATAGGGCTCGAATATCGAAGCAGCCAGGATTCCTCGAGCGCCAAGCCTGCCTGAGAGGTCGCTCCGCTCTCGATGTTTTGGATGAGTTCTCGGATTGTCTTGTCGGTCCTGCGGCGATAACGGCCGTAGAGCTGATTGATGGATAGCGGCGATCCTGGTTTTAGGAGACCGCATTTCGAGATGAAGCCAGATAGGCTTCTTGCCGTGTAGGCGCCGCGACTGAACCCGAAGATGAACAGGCGGTCGCCTTCGTTATAGTTGTCCGGTGTTCCAGGTGCCGTCGAGAAACACTGCAATTCGCTTGGAATCGCCCACCTCGCCCTCCGCTATGTTCGTCGATAGTCCATTTAGCCGATTCTCGCCGACGGTTTATGCCCTGTTCGCGAGGAACATGATTGTATTGCGGGCTAAGCTATCTTGCGAAGCTCACAATTCACATGGATTCACCACAACAGCACTCCAAGTGAATTTAACCGGGAAAGTGAACGTTTTGGGCTCTAGCCGATATCAAGGCTCGCATGTTTCAATGGCTTGCATTTCAGCTGAATACAAAAAACGGCATGCGCGAAAACGTCAGAAGCGCCTATTCAAACGAATTCGTTTTTGCCTTCCCGACTGACCGAGAGCATCTAAGATTTTCGGCTGTAAGACGATGCAGCTGCATTGGCGATCTACCGAAACTGCAGTACACAACGGCTCGCGAGGGGATAGGCTTTGTAACCGGCATCAGGAGTGAATACCTTGAACGAACAACACCAGACGCAAAATGATCATCTGGTTGGACTGACTGCGGATATTGTCTCGGCATATGTGAGCAAGAACCCTCTCCCCGCCTCCGGATTGCCAGACCTTATCGCTTCGATTCATTCGTCGCTGACAGGCATCGGCCAGCCAATCGCAGCCCATCAACCGAAGCAGGAACCGGCTGTGAATCCCAGGAGATCGGTGACACCGGACCACATCATCTGTCTCGAGGACGGGAAGAAGTTCAAATCGCTGAAGCGGCACCTGGCCGTTCATTACGGGCTCACTCCCGATGAATACCGCGAGAAATGGGGCCTGAAGTCGGACTATCCCATGGTTGCGCCCAACTACGCGGCCCAGCGATCCTCGCTGGCCAAGGCGGCCGGGCTGGGGCGCAAGCCGCAGGCAAAGAAGGCTCCAGCCAAGCGCAAGACAAAGGCGTAGGTGCTGCGGCGCTCAAGCACCAGCGTTGCCATTTTGCAGCTTGACCCCGTACTCACATACACGCCTTCCTGCGATCATTAGGTTGGCGTGTCCGCGACATCCCAATAGTTTGGCATTCGGGTATCCTGCCCGGTAGCAAGCAAATCTTGCTGCCGGGCTAAGGCGCCTTGGGAGGGCATTCGTACGCTGTTCTGACAAAAACACCCTACGGATCGGTAGGATTTCATGCAAGTTGGGCGATGTGGTGAACTTCCCGGCGATATTCAGCGGGATGGGCTCGTCGTCAGAACGGGGTTCGGTTCATTCGAGCCGTTTCGCAACCGCGCAGCGTATCGGTGCGCGATAACGGCGCACGCCATCAACTGGGCTTGATGGAAGAACATCAGAGGCAGGACGACCGCGCCAATTGAGGCCGTCGGTCCCGCAAAAATCGCATTCGCCATTGGAATCCCGCTGGCCAACGACTTCTTCGATCCGCAGAACGCAATCGTGATCTCGTCTTCCGTGCAAAAGCCCAGAGTCCGGCTGCTCAGCGTAGTCAACAAAAGAACTGTAAAAAGTATTGTCATGTCGACCGCAAGGACGGTGGCAATGTTTGAGACTGATAAAGTATGCCAGAGCCCCTCAGTGACGGCATCGGAAAAAGCCAGATAGACGACCATCAGGATCGATCCGCGATCCACCGGCGACAGCAGCTTCCTGCGGGCCCGAATCCAATTTCCGACCAGCGGTTGCAGCAACTGCCCAAGAAGGAAAGGGGCCAGGAGTTGCAACACGATGGTTTCCAAAGCGGTGATCGAAAAGCCCGCGCCGTGCGCTGGCGACAGCAACAGACCGGCGAGTAGTGGGGTCGCAAACATGCCGACGATGTTCGAGAGAGAGGCCGCGCAGATCGCAGCCGAGACATTGCCTTGCGCAATGGACGTAAAGGCGATCGAGGATTGAACCGTCGACGGCAGCATGCACAGGAAGAGTATGCCCGCGTAAAGAGAAGCAGGCAGGATTGTCTCGGGAATAAAGCCGACCGCCAGGCCGAGTGCCGGGAAAACCGCGAATGTGGTCAGAAGTATCATCAGATGAAGGCGCCAATGCAGCATGCCGGCCAAGACAACGTCGCGAGAGAGCCGGGCGCCATGCAGAAAAAACAGCAGCGCAATCGCCAAGTCCGTGGCCATTGCAAACCAACGGGCGGGCGGTCCGTGGACCGGCAAGACAGAGGCTACGGCTACGGTCGAGATGAGCAGAACCGTAAAGAGGTCGGGCAGCAGACGATTCATGGCGGCGTTTCCAATCATGAGCCGGAAATTGCCTATCATGTGTTAGAATGCAAAGATTAACAGTTATCACGATCTGGAATAACCATGAATCCCGACCACCTGAAGAGCTTCCTGGCGCTTGAGCAGACCAACAGCTTCACGCTTGCCGCAGATCGCCTGGGTGTTCGCCAATCCACGATCACCCAGCATATTCAGCGCCTTGAGAAGACGCTCGGACGCCGTCTGGTCGCCAGGGACACCCATCAGGTCAGATTGACGGCGGATGGCGAGGCGCTGCTTGGCTACGCGCGCGGCATTCTGGATCTCAATGACAAGGCCATGGCTTTATTTGGCGAAAGCCGTTTGCGGGGGCGGCTAAGGCTGGGCGTTTCCGAAGACGTCGTGGCGAACCGGCTGACGCGTATCCTTGAGGAGTTTGCGAGGCTCTATCCCTCGATCGACCTTGAGCTGACCGTCGCCTTGAGCGCCAGCCTTTATCAGATGCAGGATGTGGGCGATCTGGACGTCGTTTTGGCGAAGAGGCGGATCGGCGAGGAGCATGGCCGCCTCCTCTACAGGGAGCCGTTGGTGTGGTTGGCGCGCAGCCCGGAGCTGGTTCTTTCACGCGGTCATCCGTTGAATCTGATCGCCTTCCCTTCCCCTTCAATCACCAGACGCGCGGCTCAGGATGCGCTCGATCGAGACGGGATACCCTGGCGGATTGTTTGCACATGCGGCAGCCTGAGCGGTTTGGCCGCGGCAGCGCAAGCGGGGATGGGCGTGCTGGTGCAGCCGCGCAGCATGGCGCCGCCGGGCCTGAAAGAGATTCCGGCGGACCGGCTGCCTGTCCTCGAGGATGCCGAATTCGTCCTGGTATCGCGCAAGGGCGCAGATGCCGCCCTTGTGGAGCCACTATCGAGATTGATCGTCTCCCAGTTCCAGTCCATCCTGGATCGACGAACCGCATAGCTCCGGCAAGGGAATGCACGGGCGAACGATAGAATCCGTCAATGTAGCGTTCGCTACTCAATCAGTCTCCGGAAGACGCGGCAGGCTCGGACGTGGCGCTGCCGTGTGCTGGGTCGCCGCGACTGAAAAGCCTCATGACCACGACGTAGAAAAGGGGAACGAAGACCACTGCTAGCACAGTTGCGGACAAGATACCGCCGAACAGGCCGGTGCCAATCGCGTGCAGTGTCTCGGAGCCCGCGCCCCGGGCCAGCATCAGCGGGACGACACCGAGAGCAAATGCCAGCGACGTCATCAGGATCGGCGAAGCCGGAGACGGGCCGCCTCGACCACGGCATCGCGGACCCTGCTGCCCTCGGCCCGCAGGCTATTGGCGAATTCAATGATTAAAATCGCGTTCTTCGCCGACAGGCCGATGATGGTGATCAGGCCGACCCTGAAGAAGACGGTGTTGGCCAGCCCACGCGTCAGCACAGCCACGACCGCGCCGACAATGCCGAGCGGCACCACTAGCACCACCGATAACGGGATCGACCAGCTCTCATACAACGCCGCGAGCACGAGGAAGACGATCAGCATCGAAAGGGCGAGCAGCAGTGGAGCCTGGGCTGTTGACTGCTTCTCTTGCAGCGACTGACCCGTCCATTCGATCGTGAAGCCGGGGGCAGCTGCGAGGTGAGCTGCTCCATCACCGCCATCGCATCGCCGCTCGATACACCTGGCGCCGCGCTTCCGGCGATACGCGACGCGGAATAGCCGTTGTAGCGCACAAGCTGTGGCAGCCGAATTCGCAAATCCATTTGCCTCCAAGCAGCCAAGCTGCCGCATTCGACTTTTGACCTTGCTCTCGCCGAGGTGGAATCCACCTGTCGTGGGCGGCAGCTAAGGCCCCTGGAACGGATAGAACTGCAATGGCCGGCTGCTAGGCTGGCCTGAGGTTCTGACAGGCACGAAAGGCTCGACCGGAAACCGAGAGTGAGTTTTTGCAAGGATCCTTTGCATTGGCGAAGACGTAGCCATCTGCCTGCTGCAGAGCCCCAAATCTCAAGCCCTCCGAAGCGCATTTAGCACAGAAAGCTCCCACATCCTCGACATCGAAGACGAGTCTCACAGTGGACTGGCCGGCTTGCTGCCCCTTGCCGGCCTGACGAACCATCAGACTGGCGCCTCCGTCAAGACCGATGAGGCTGACGGCCTTGTCGTCATCCTCTTTCAGTTCATAGAAACCGAAATGTCTCTTGTAGAAATCGACGGTCTTTTCCACGTCTTGCGCGTAAAGGACGATCTTGTTCAACAATGCCGCCAATTCTTTCCTCCTCGACCGGATTCGTCTAGGAATTACAGAGGCT
>NZ_RZSR01000308.1:0-5874 GCF_004023265.1 Mesorhizobium sp. M1A.F.Ca.IN.020.06.1.1 | reverse complement strand
ATCATGGAGGGCGATCCCTTCGTGCTGATCGAAGGGATGGCGATCGCCGGCATCGCCACCGGCGCGACGAAGGGCTTCGTCTATATCCGCTCGGAATATCCGCATGCGGTGGCGACGATGAACAAGGCGGTCGCGATCGCCCGCAAGGCGGGCGTGCTCGGCGTCAATGTGCTGGGCTCGCCCAACGCCTTCGACATGGAAATCCGCGTCGGCGCCGGCGCCTATGTCTGCGGCGAGGAAACCTCGTTGCTCAACAGCTTGGAAGGCAAGCGCGGCGTGGTTCGTGCCAAGCCGCCGCTGCCGGCGATCCAGGGATTGTTCGGCAAGCCGACGGTGATCAACAACGTGATCAGCCTGGCCTCCGTGCCGATCATCATGGACAAGGGCGCCGCCTACTACAAGGATTTCGGCATGGGCCGTTCGCGCGGCACGATCCCGATCCAGATCGCCGGCAACGTCAAGCATGGCGGCCTGTTCGAGACGGCCTTCGGCCTGACGCTGGGCGAAATTGTCGACGAGATCGGCGGCGGCACGGCTTCGGGGCGGCCGGTGAAGGCGGTGCAGGTCGGCGGCCCGCTCGGCGCCTATTTCCCACGCGCGCTTTTCGACACGCCGTTCGATTACGAGGCTTTTGCTGCCAAGGACGGGCTGATCGGCCATGCCGGCATAACCGTGTTCGACGACAGCGCCGACATGATGAAGCAGGCGCGCTTTGCCATGGAATTCTGCGCCATCGAAAGCTGCGGCAAGTGCACGCCGTGCCGCATCGGCTCGACGCGCGGCATGGAGGTTCTGGACAAGGTCGCCGCGGGCATCGAAGCAGAGAAGAACCTCGCTCTGGTCACCGACCTCTGCAACACGATGAAGTTCGGATCGCTCTGCGCGTTGGGCGGCTTCACGCCCTACCCCGTGATGAGCTCGATCACGCATTTCCCCGAAGATTTCAAGCCGGCGCCGACGCGCGTGGCTGCCGAATAGGAGCTGGCAGATGAACATCAAAGCCGACTTCCCGACACTCATCGAAGAGATCGACTACGGAACGCCGGAGTCGAAAGCCGCGAAGCAGGTGACGCTGACCGTCGACGGGCAAACCATCACCGTGCCGGAAGGCACCTCGATCATGCGCGCGGCGATGGAAGGCGGGGTCGAGATCCCGAAGCTCTGCGCCACCGACATGCTGGACTCTTTCGGCTCGTGCCGGGTCTGCCTGGTCGAGATCGAAGGCCGCGGCGGCACGCCGGCATCCTGCACGACGCCGGTCGGCGAGGGCATGGTGGTGCGCACGCAGTCCGAGCGGCTCGATGCCATCCGCCGTGGCGTCATGGAACTCTACGTCTCCGACCACCCGACCGGCTGGAACGAGAAGGCCGGAACCGGCGCCAGCGAGTTCGACGCGGTTGCGGAGTCGGTCGGTCTGACCGAGAACCGCTACGGCGTCGAAGGCCGCAACCACGTCAAGGAAGAAGGCGGCGTGGCGCCCGGCCATGGCTCGCTGGCGGTCGACTACATCGCCCGCGATGAGTCCAACCCCTACTTCACCTATGATCCGGCGCAGTGCATCGTCTGCTCACGCTGCGTGCGCGCCTGCGAAGAGGTGCAGGGCACCTTCGCGCTGACCATCGAGGGCCGCGGCTTCGAGTCCCGCATGGTCGCCGGCATGCATGAGGATTTCATCGCTTCCGAATGCGTGTCCTGCGGCGCCTGCGTGCAGGCCTGCCCGACCGACGCATTGCGCGAGAAGACCGTGCTCGAGAAGGGCATGCCGGAGCGCTCGGCCGTCACGACCTGCGCCTATTGCGGCGTCGGCTGCTCGTTCAAGGCGGAAGTGAAGGGTGACGAAGTCATCCGCATGATGCCCTACAAGGACGGCAAGGCGAACCACGGCCATTCCTGCGTCAAGGGCCGTTTTGCCTATGGCTATGCCACCCACAAGGACCGCATCCTGAAGCCGATGCTACGCGAGAAGATCACCGATCCGTGGCGCGAGGTGAGCTGGGAAGAGGCGATTGCCCACACGGCGAAGGAATTCCGCCGAATCCAGTATCAGTACGGACGCGGCTCGATCGGCGGCATCACCTCCTCGCGTTGCACGAACGAGGAGACCTATCTTGTCCAGAAGCTGGTGCGGCAAGGCTTCCGCAACAACAATGTCGACACCTGCGCGCGCGTCTGCCATTCGCCGACCGGCTACGGCCTCGGCCAAACCTACGGTACCTCGGCCGGCACGCAGGATTTCGACTCGGTCGAATTCACCGACGTCGCCGTCATCATCGGCGCCAATCCCGCTACGGCGCATCCGGTGTTCGCCTCGCGGCTGAAGAAGCGGCTGCGCGAGGGCGCCAAGCTGATCGTGCTCGACCCGCGCCGCACCGAGATGGTGAAGTCGGCGCATGTCGAGGCGGACTATCACCTGCCGCTGAAGCCCGGCACCAACGTCGCGGTGCTGACGGCGCTGGCCCATGTCATCGTCACCGAGGGCCTGTTCGACGAAGCCTTCATCCGCGAGCGCTGCGACTGGGCCGAGTTCCAGGACTGGGCGTCCTTCGTCGCCCTGCCGGAAAACAGCCCCGAGACGGTCGGCAAGCTGTCCGGCGTCGATCCTGAAGCGATCCGGGGTGCCGCGCGCCTGTACGCCAGGGGCGGCAACGGCGCGATCTATTACGGCCTCGGCGTCACCGAGCACAGCCAGGGCTCGACCACGGTGATGGCGATCGCCAACCTCGCCATGGCCACCGGCAATATCGGCCGTCCGGGCGTCGGCGTGAACCCGCTGCGCGGCCAGAACAATGTCCAGGGCTCCTGCGACATGGGTTCCTTCCCGCATGAGCTGCCGGGCTATCGCCATATCTCCGGCGAAGCCGTGCGCGACATCTATGAGAGCCTGTGGGGCGTGAAGCTGGACGAGGAGCCCGGCCTGCGCATCCCCAACATGCTGGATGCCGCCGTCGACGGCTCGTTCAAGGGCATCTACATCCAGGGCGAGGACATCTTGCAGTCCGACCCCGACACCAAGCATGTCGCCGCAGGGCTGGCCGCGATGGAGTGCGTGGTGGTGCACGACCTCTTCCTCAACGAGACGGCGAACTACGCCCATGTCTTCCTGCCGGGCTCGACCTTCCTGGAGAAGGACGGCACCTTCACCAATGCCGAGCGCCGCATCAACATGGTGCGCAAGGTGCTGGAGCCGAAGGCGCGCTACGCCGACTGGGAGGCGACGCAGGAGCTCGCCCGCGCCATTGGGCTCGACTGGAACTACACGCACCCGTCTGAGATCATGGACGAGATCGCCAAGACGACGCCGAGCTTCGCCGGCGTCTCCTTCGAGCTGCTCGACCGTGTCGGATCGGTGCAGTGGCCCTGCAACGAGAAGGCACCGCTCGGCACGCCGATCATGCATGTCGACGGCTTCGTGCGCGGCAAGGGCAAGTTCATCCGCACCGAATATGTCGCGACGGACGAACGGACCGGCCCGCGCTACCCGCTGCTGCTCACCACCGGGCGTATCCTGTCGCAGTACAATGTCGGTGCGCAGACCAGGCGTACCGAAAACGTCGCCTGGCATGCCGAAGATCGGCTGGAGATCCATCCGCACGACGCCGAGAACCGCGGCATCCGCGAGGGCGACTGGGTGCGGCTGGCGAGCCGTTCGGGCGAGACCACGCTGCGCGCGCTGATCACCGACCGCGTGTCGCCCGGCGTCGTCTACACGACCTTCCACCACCCGGACACGCAAGCCAATGTGATCACGACCGACTTCTCGGACTGGGCGACCAATTGTCCGGAATACAAGGTCACCGCCGTGCAGGTGGCGCCATCTAACGGCCCGACCGAGTGGCAGAGGGACTATAACGAGCAGGCCAAGCAGAGCCGCCGCATCGCCCCGCTGGAAGCGGCGGAGTAGTCTTGGCCGCGCGCCGCAAAGCCACGACGCAAATCTCGCGGCTGGCGCGTCGTGCCGGCGGCACGGCGGCTGCGAACCGCATGGTGCCGGAGGAGACGCCGGTCGCGTTCTCCTATGCCGGCACCAGCCATGCGGTGATGATGGCGAGCCCGGCCGATTTCGAGGATTTCGCGCTCGGCTTCTCGCTCACCGAAGGCATCGTTGCCGACCCGGCAGAGATCGAGGCGATCGAAGTCGAGGATCTCGGCGCCGGCATCGACATCCAGATCAAGCTGAAGGACCGGGCCAACACGCGCTTCCAGGCGCGACGGCGCCGGCTTGCCGGGCCGGTCGGCTGCGGCCTGTGCGGCATCGAATCCATCGAGGAAGCGATGCGGTCGGTCGACGCGGTCGGTTCGTCGAAGCTTACGCTCGACGCCGAAGACGTCACGCGTTCGGTCAAGCTGCTGTCGAAGCAGCAGCCGCTGCACACCGAGACCGGGGCGGTGCATGCTGCCGGCTTCTACGTTCCCGGCAAAGGTATCGTGATGGCGCGCGAGGATGTCGGCCGCCACAATGCGTTGGACAAGCTCGCCGGCGCGCTGGCCAAAGCCGGCATCGACGGCGCGAGCGGCGCCGTCGTGGTCACCTCGCGCGTGTCGGTGGAGATGGTGCAGAAAACCGCCGCCATCGGTGCCCCGGTCATCATGGCGGTTTCGGCGCCGACCGCGCTTGCCATCCGCACCGCCGAGTCCGCCGGGATGACGCTGGTGGCGCTGGTGCGCGGCGACGATTTCGATATTTTCACCCACCCCGAACGGGTGGCTTCCGGAGTTGCCAAGCATGTCGCATGACGAGGACCACATCGCCAGCACCAAGGAAAAGCTGGTGCGCATGGCCAATCAGATCGCCACCTTCTTCCATTCGAAGCCGCGCGAGGAAGGCATTGCCGGCGTTGCCGAGCACATCAACAAATTCTGGGAGCCCAGGATGCGGCGGCAGTTCTTCGAGCTGCTGGACGGCGACCCGGAAGATTTCGACGAGCTGGTGATCGCCGCATCCGCCAAGATCAAGCGTCCGCTGACGGCGGAGCAGGCCGACAAGAGCCTCGGTTACAGCAAGCCTGCGGAGGCTGAGGGCGCCATTCCGCATAAGTAGGGCCTCGGGGCCGCATCGGCGCTAAAGGTCTTAGTATTTCCGCTCTCTAAAGTTTCGCTGCCGCAAGCCGGCTGCCTCTGCTATGGTTGAGGACAGGAGATCGTCTGGCCGGGCGGGGTAGTTGCGTGAGGCCGATCGAGACCAGATATGCCCGTAGCGGGGATGTGCGGATCGCCTATCAGGTGGTCGGCCAAGGCTCGTTCGATCTCGTCTTCGTCCCCGGCTTCATCTCCAATCTCGACCTACAATGGGAAGACGAGGGCTACAGCCGCCTGCTGAAGCGGCTTTCGGCTTTTTCACGGCTGATTCTGTTCGACAAACGCGGCACCGGGCTGTCGGACCGCGTGGACAACCATCATTTGCCCGGCCTGGAGACCCGCATGGATGACGTGCGCGCGGTGATGGACGCCGCCGGCAGCGGCCGCGCGGCGATCCTCGGCGCTTCGGAAGGCGCACCGATGGCGATGCTGTTTGCCGCGACCTATCCGGAGCGGACGCGAGCACTCGTGCTCTATGGCGGTTATGCGCATTTCCACAAATGGGTAATGCCGCCGGAGCGCCTGGAAGCCTTCATCGAGGTTGCCGAGACTTGCTGGGGCACCGGCGCAACCTTGCCCAATTTCGCGCCAGGCCGGGTGGATGACACGCATTTCGCCCGGTGGTGGGCACGGTTCGAACGGCTGTCGGCCGGCCCGACGGCCGCGGCAGCCCTTGCCCGCATGAATGCAGACATCGACCCGCGCGGCATTCTGTCCGCGATCCACGCCTCGACGCTGCTGATCCATCGCCGCAATGACGCGCGCGTCGATGTCTGCATTCATGCGGGCAAGGGCTGC
>NZ_RZSR01000307.1:0-5890 GCF_004023265.1 Mesorhizobium sp. M1A.F.Ca.IN.020.06.1.1 | reverse complement strand
GCCATGATGGCGACGAGCGCACTGGCGCTCTGCAGGGTTATGCGCTCCACGCCCGGCTCGCCATGGATGCCGAGACCGAGCTCGCCATCGCCGGCGCCGAAGCGGTCCTCGTGGGTCTGGCCGGGGATCGAGCAGGAGGAGAGCGAGATGCCGAGCGAAACAATATCCTTCGCCGCCGCCTGCGCTGCCGCCGCGACCGAGGCTAGGTCATGGCCGGATTCGGAAAGATGTCCGGCGATCTTGTGCACGAACAGCGTGCCGGCGATGCCGCGCGGCTGTGCGATGTCGGGCAGCGCGATGTCGTCGCCGACGATCACCATGTCGACCGCGAAGCCCTCGGCGCGGGCCTTTTCTGCGGCGAGGCCGAAGTTGAGGCGGTCGCCGGTGTAGTTCTTGACGATCAGCAGGCAGCCGGCCGGCCCGGTCGTCGCGCGGATCGCCGCCAGCACCGCCTCGACGCTCGGCGAAGCAAAGATCTCGCCGGAGACAGCCGCCGTCAGCATGCCGGCGCCGACGAAGCCCGCATGCGACGGCTCGTGCCCCGCGCCGCCGCCCGAAACGACGCTGACCTTCGCCTTGTCCCAGTCGGCGCGCAACACCACCTTGATCTCCGGATAGCCGTCGAGCCGCGCCAGCGCCCCGGAGCCGGCAGTGGCCAGATAACCGTCCAGCGCTTCGGTAACGATCGAGTCCTTGCGGTTGAAAAAGTGCTTCATGGATTTCGTCCAGTCCGTATCTGCGGGTCGTCAAAAAGTGCGGATGCGCCGGCTACATCAATCTGTGCCCGTCCGACCCAAAATAAAGCGGCGAGCGATAGCGGATCGTCACTCTGTCCCCCTTTGCGAGCGGCGTGTCGGGATCGGTCAGCGTCACCAGCTTCTTGGCGCCCACCGTGACATGCAGATGGTTCTGGTCGCCGAGATGCTCGACCCAGTCGACGACGCCGTCGGCATGGCCGTTCGCCGCCTTTTCGATCGCGAGATGTTCGGTGCGCGCGCCGATCGTCGTCGTACCGGTGGGCGCGGCGCCGTCGGGCAGCAACCCTGCCGGCAGAAGGTTGATCGCCGGCTGGCCGAGGCGAGCCGCGACATGAAGGTTTGCCGGCTCGGAATAGATCGCGCGCGGCGTGCCGATCTGCACCAGCACGCCCTCGGAAAGGATGCCGATGCGGTCGGCCATGGTCATCGCCTCGATCTGGTCGTGCGTGACATAGAGCATGGTGGCGCCGAGCTCGGACTGGATGCGCTTCAGCTCGAGCCTGAGATCGGCGCGCAGCTTGGCGTCGAGCGAGGACAGCGGCTCGTCCATCAGATAGATCGAGGGCTTTCGCACCAGCGCGCGGCCGATGGCGACGCGTTGCATCTCGCCGCCCGAAAGCCTGGTCGAGCGGTTGTTGAGCTTGTGGTCGATGCGCACCATCCGCGCGACTTCCTCGACGCGGCGGCGGATTGCTTCCTCCGGAAAACGCCGCGCCGGCGAGCGCAGCGGGAAGGCGAGGTTGTCGAAGACCGAAAGATGCGGGTAGAGCGAATATTGCTGGAAGACGAAGGCCGTATCGCGCTCGGCCGGCGACAGCGCCGTCGCATCATGGCCGCCGATGTAAATCGTGCCGCTGTCCGGCCGCTCGAGCCCGGCGATCAGCCTGAGCGTCGTCGTCTTCCCGGCGCCGGTCGGCCCGAGCAGCACGACGAACTCACCGTCCTTGATCTGCAGGTCGAGATCGCTGACCGCGACTGTCTCGCCGAAGCTTTTGGTCACACCCTGAATCTGCACGTCAGCCATGGCGCGCCTCCACTGCCTGATCGTACATGACGGTTTTCACCGCGCGTCCAGTGCCTTTCTCGAACAGCGACAGCCGCGCGCTGCTCAATGCCAGCCCTACCTGTTCGCCCGTATTTAGATGGATTCCGGCCGGCACCCGGGCCTTGATGATGCCGTCAGCCGTCTCCACCGCGACGATCTGCGTGGTGCCGAGATATTCGGTGCCGTAGATCGCGCCGCGCAGCTTCGAGGCATCGTCGAAGCGGATGTGCTCGGGGCGGATGCCAAGCGCCATGTCGGCCGGCGCAATATCCTCGCGCACTTCCGGGACCGTCACCCTGGCGCCCTGCACGACGATCTCCTTCGCACCCTTCGCGAGCCCACCGCCGAAGCGCAAGAAGTTCATCGGCGGCGAGCCGATGAAATCGGCGACGAACATCGTGGCCGGCCGGTCGTAAATCTCGCGCGGGCTGCCGAACTGCTCGATGACGCCGTGGTTCATCACCGCTATCTTGTCGGCCATCGACATCGCTTCCATCTGGTCGTGCGTGACATAGACGGTGGTGGCGTGGATGCGGTTGTGCAGCTCGCGCAACTCATGCACCATCAAATCGCGGAACTCGGTGTCGAGGGTTCCAAGCGGCTCGTCCATCAGGAAACATTTCGGTCGCCTGACGATGGCGCGGCCGAGCGCGACGCGTTGACGGTCGCCGCCGGCAAGACCGGAGACCGACTTGTCGAGCAGGTGGTCGATGCGCAGCAGCTTCGCGGTCTCCTCGACGCGGGCGCGGATCTCGGCCGACGCCATGCCTTGCGCCAAGAGCGGGAAGCCGATGTTCTTGCGCACATTCATATGCGGATAGAGCGCGAAGAGCTGGAAGACGAAGGCGATGTCACGCTCGCGCGCCCGGCGCATGGTGACGTCCTCGCCGCCGAGCAGGATCTTGCCGCCGGTGGGCAGTTCGAGGCCGGCGATCATGCGGAGCGTCGTCGTCTTGCCGCAGCCCGACGGCCCGAGCATCACGAAGAACTCGCCGTCCTCGACAACGAAATTGGAATCCTGCACGGCAACGAACTCGCCGAAGGCTTTCCTCAGGTTCTGAACACGGATCTCGGCCATTTCTATTCCGGGAATTTCGAGACGACGATGAACATGGCGGTGCCGGCGAGCATGGTGACGAAGGAATAGCTGTAGAGCGACAGCGCGAAAGGCTGGAACAGCATCAGGAAACCGATGGCGATGATCGCCGTGGCGATGTTTTCCATCAGGCCGCGTCTTGCCCAGACGGGCCAACGCGATTTGCGTTTTGCAGGCTGGATCGTGCTCATTTGCGCACCGCGCCGAAGGTAATGCCGCGCAGCAATTGCTTGCGGAGCAGGATGGTGAAGACCAGGATCGGCACCAGGAATATCGTGGTGCCGGCGGCGACTGCCGGCCAGTCCTGGCCGCCTTCGCCGATGATGGTCGGGATGAAGGGCGGCGCCGTCTGCGCCGTGCCGGAGGTCAGAAGCGCGGCGAACGCATATTCGTTCCAGGCAAAGATCAGGCAGAAGATGGCGGTCGCGGCAATGCCGGTGGTCGCCTGCGGCAGCACCGTGCGCCAGAAGGCCTGCAGCCGCGTGTAGCCGTCGATCATCGCCGCTTCTTCGTATTCGCGCGGGATCTCGTCGATGAAGCCCTTGAGCAGCCAGACCGCCAGCGAGACATTGACCGCGGTGTAGAGCAGGATCATGCCGAGCGCGGTGTCGGAGAGGCCGAGCTCGCGGTACATCAGATAGATCGGGATCGCGACGGCGATCGGCGGCATCATGCGCGTCGACAGGATGAAGAACAGGAGGTCGTCTGCCAAAGGCACCTTGAAGCGCGAGAAGCCGTAGGCCGAGAGCGTGCCGAGGAACACTGCGCAGAAGGTCGAGCCGAAGGCGATGATCAGCGAGTTGACGAAGCGCGGCAGGAAGTTGGACGGGCCGGCGATCACCATGTTGCGCTTGCGCACCGTCTCATCGCAGAAGCCGGTCGCCGGTCCGAGCGCGTTGATGTATTCCGGCGTCTGCCTGGTGCGGGTCGTGAACAGGTTGCAGTAGCCTTCGATGCTAGGCTGGAAGACGATCTTCGGCGGATAGGCGATCGAATCCGGCGGCGTCTTGAAACTGGTGGCGAAGATCCACAAGAGCGGCACGATCGAGATCAGCGCGTAGCCGACGACGAGCACGCCGGCGATCCGCTTCGAATTCGTCGAAGGTGCGACGACGGAATGGGCGGTGGTCAGGCTCATCTCTGCTTCACCTTGTTGAGTGCCTTGACGTAGATGTTGGCAAGGCCAAACACCGCGACGAACAGGACGATGGCGAAAGCCGAGGAATAGCCGGTGCGCCAGCTTTCGAAGGCTTGCCGCTTCAGCGTGATCGAGGCGACCTCGGTGGTCGAGCCCGGTCCGCCGCCGGTGAGCAGGTTGACCATGTCGAACATCTTGAAGTTCTCGATGCCGCGAAACAGCACCGCCAGCATGATGAAGGGCAGCGCCATCGGCAGGGTGATCGACCAGAACTGCCGCCAGTTGGAGGCGCGGTCGACCTCGGCCGCTTCATAAATGTATTCTGGGATGGAACGCAGACCCGCGAGGCAAATCAGCATCACGTAAGGCGTCCACATCCAGGTGTCGACGATGATGATCGCCCATGGCGCCAGCTCGACATTGGACAGCATCTGGACATTCGTCGGCGGGATGCCGGTGAGGAACGAGACGGCGTAGGCGAACAGTCCGATCTGCGGCTCGTAGAGGAAGCGCCAGAAATTGCCGACCACCGCCGGCGACAGCATCATCGGCACCAGGATGATCGTGGTCCAGATGGCGTGGCCGCGGAATTTCCGGTCGATCAGCCAGGCAAGCGCGAAGCCGATCACCGTCTGCAGCAGGATGGTCCAGAAGACGAAATGCGCCGTCGTCTGCATCGCGATCCAGATATCCTGGTCGCCGAGGATGCGCCTGTAGTTGGAAAGCCCGAGATTCTTGACCACTTCGTTCGGGCGGTTGGCGCGGTAATTGGTGAAGGAGAGGTAGATCGCCCAGAACAGCGGGAAGATGTTGATGGCTAAAAGCAGAAGGATCGTCGGCGAAATGAACAGCCAGGCGAGGCCCTTGTCGCTGATGCCCCGGATCTTCTTGGCCAACGGCTCGGGTGTGGCCCGTGCAGCGTTGTCCGCAGTCCGATTGAGCATGGTTAGTCCTGCATCGGTCACTGGTCAGCCTCGGCGCTGGAATTTATCTGAACTGCGTCCCGTGCCAAGGCGGCACGGGACGCCTGCTCGGGAGGAGCTTTACATCTTGCCGTCATCCTGGAAGATCTGCGTCCAGTCCTTGACGAGGCCGTCGAGCGCATCCTTGGCCGAGCCCTGGCCGGCGACGACATAGTCGTGGAAGCGCTTCTGCGAGGCCTGCAGCAGCGGCGCGTAGCTCGGCTCTGCCCAGAAGTCCTTCACGATCGCCATGGAGTCGAGGAAGGCCTGCGCATAGGGCTGGCTGGACGGGAACTTCGGATCCTTGACGACGGAGTTCAGACAGGAATAGCCGCCGAGCGACCACCACTTGGCCTGCACGTCCTTGTTGGCGAACCACTTGATGTATTTCAGCGCCGATTCCTGCTTGTCGGAGTAGGAAACCACCGAGATGCCCTGGCCGCCGAGCTGCGCGAACTGGTCGCCGTCGGGACCTTTCGGATTGGCGAAGTAACCGATCTTGTCGCCGCCGACATTCTCGTCCTTCTGCAGGCCGGGCCAGGTGAAGGCGAAGTTCATGTGCATCGCCACCTGGCCGGATTTGAAGGCATCGACGCCTTCGCCCATGTAGCTGTTGGAGGCGCCGGGCGGTGTGCAGCAATCATAGAGCGCCTTGTAGAATTCCAGCCCCTTCACCGATTTCTCGGAATTGACGAAGCCGTCCATCTCATAGGGCTTCTTCGGGTTCTCGTACTGGAAGCCGTAGCTGTAGAGGACGTCCATGGCGCCCATGGTGATGCCTTCGGAGCCGCGCTCGGTGTAGATCGAGGCGCCATAGACGGTCTTGCCGTCGATCTGCCGCTTCTGGAAGAACTCGGCGATCTGCCTCAGCTGGTCGAAGGTCGTCGGCGG
>NZ_RZSR01000306.1:0-5897 GCF_004023265.1 Mesorhizobium sp. M1A.F.Ca.IN.020.06.1.1 | reverse complement strand
GTTCCTGTCCGCTCGCCCCGAAGTGGCTGCGCGTGTGATGTCGGATCTCAGAACGCGCGACGAGTTGCGCGTGGCGCTGGCCGGGCCAGGCGCAATGGCGCGCCCGGCGACGACCGACGCGGCGCGTCGGCTGGAGAGGGTGCTTGTCAGGGACCGTGCCTTTTCCGTGCTGCGGCGCGCCGCGGCCGCCGCCGTGCTGGTGGCGGCGGGGTGGCTTGCGAACGGCGTCTTCGGGCCGATCGCTGTCAGCAAGGTGGTCGCGTCGACGCAGCCGCCCGCCTATGTCGAGGAAGCGGTGAGCGCGCACCGGACGACGCTGGTGCGTGAGACGATGCCGTCCCAGGCCGAAGCGCCAAATTACAATGCCGACGAGATCCGCGCCGCGACCGCGATCGTCATGCCGTCATTGCCCGACGACTGGCGGATCCGCGATGTTCAGATCTATCCGTCGCGGTTCGGGCCGAGCGTCGAGATGGCACTCGAAACGAAGGACCTCGGGCTGGTGTCGCTGTTTGCGATCAGGCCAGGCACGTTCGACGTCGTGAAGCCCACCGTCGCGCCCTTGGGCGATATTTCGTCCGCCTATTTCCAGATCGGCGAGGTCGCTTACGCCGTCGTCGGACAAGGCGATGCCGGCGATCTCGACCGGGCCGCCGAAAAGCTCGCCCGCACTCTCTATTGAAACAGCCAATCGAACCGACCAAACCAAGGAGAAACGAAATGAACAGCCCTAATCTTGGATACCGAATGGGCACCGGCGTTCGGGCCGGTGCCGTCTATGACGAGGGCCTGCGCCGGCACATGCTGCGCGTCTACAACTATATGGGCCTCGGGCTCGTCGTCACCGGCCTCGTCGCCCTTGTTGTGGCCTCGACGCCGGCGCTCTACGTCCCGATCTTCTCCACGCCGCTGAAATGGGTGGTGATGCTGGCGCCGCTCGCCTTCGTCATGTTCTTCTCCTTCAAGATGCAGACGATGTCGGCGGCGAGCGCGCAGGCGATGTTCTGGGCCTTCTGCGCGGTCATGGGCCTGTCGCTGGCTTCCGTGTTCCTGGTGTTCACCGGCACCAGCATCGCGCGCACCTTCTTCATCGCCGCCACCATGTTCGGCGCCACCAGCCTCTACGGCTACACGACCAAGCGCGACCTGACGCAGTTCTCGTCCTTCCTGATCATGGGCCTGATCGGCGTGGTGATCGCGAGCCTCGTCAACCTGTTCCTCGGCTCGACCGCGCTGCAGTTCGCCATCTCCGTGATCGGCATTGCGGTCTTCATCGGCCTGACCGCCTGGGACACGCAGACGATCAAGGAGCAGTATGCCGAGAATTTCGACGCGGAATCGCAACAGAAGCTCGCCGTCTTCGGCGCCTTCTCGCTGTATCTGAACTTCATCAACATCTTCCAGCTGTTGCTGAATTTCACCGGCGAACGCGAATAGTCCGGACCGTAGCAGGCAACAGCTTCGAACCGTGGCCGACGGGTAAACCGCTGGCCACGGTTTGTCTTTTGGCATCGTGTCTGGCGTGGCAACGCTGTCGGTCGTTTGCGGCGGCTGCTTGAGGGGATGCCGCACTGCCTGCTGCCCTTGAGTTCAGGCGAGGCCTTTTGCTAGCCTGCCGGCCCGACCAGCCAGTCGCGAGGACGCATGGACCAGCTGACGCTTGACGGTGACGGCATCTCGGCGACGGTTGTCGGGCAGGGGGCGGAGCTGGTCTCCTTGCGCGATGCCGAAGGCGCGGAACTTCTGTGGCAGGCGGGGCCTGAATGGCGGCGTCATTCGCCGGTGCTGTTTCCGATAGTCGGCCGGCTGAAAGGCGACCCGTTGCGCCATCGCGGCAAAGCCTATCCAATGACGCAGCATGGCTTCGCCCGCCACAGGCGCTTTGCCTGGGCGGAGCAGGGGCCTTCCTCTTGCACGCTGGTCCTGACCGATGACACCGAGACCCGCACCCGCTACCCATTCGCCTTTCGGCTGGCCATAAGCTACAGCCTCGGCCCCCGCCAGCTTGGCGTGACCTTCGAGGTCGCCAACACAGGCGACGAGGTGCTGCCGGCCTCGGTCGGCGCCCATCCGGCCTTCAACTGCCCTTTGCTGCCGGAATTGCCCAAGGAAGCCTACCGGCTGACCTTTGCCGACGATGAACCTGCGCCGATACGACGCCTGAAGGACGGGCTGATGCTGCCGACGCCGCAGCCAACGCCCGTCGAGGGCAAGACGCTTGCCCTCTCCGAGCGGCTGTTCGATGACGACGCCGTCATTCTGGACCGGCCCGCCAGCACCAGCGTGCGCTATGCCGCCGGGCGGGGGCCGGCGATCGAAATGTCGTGGCAGGGATTCAACGAATTGGGCATCTGGTCCAAGCCCGGCGGCGCGCCGTTCCTCTGCATCGAGCCCTGGCATGGCGTTGCAAGCCCGGTCGATTTCGACGGCGAATTCGCCGACAAGCCGGGCGTGATGCTGATCCCGCCAGGCGCCAAGCGCAGGCTGACCTACCGGATCACCATCAGCCGGGATGCGTAAGGCATGGCGTTCGCGATCAAGGCCTAGGTCAAGGATCCGCTGGCCGAGACATTCTCATTCGCGGCGCAGAAAACCATGTATGGCGGCTATCGCCGAAGGCGACACGATCTTTGTGTTCGCCAGCGAAAACGAAGCCGGACAGGGGCTGGTCGCACGGGGCGTTGTCACGTCATCCGAGGCCATTCCCAAAAGATCCGGCGCGAACGGCAGACGCCGCGCGTCAGTGTTGCCATCCGCCGCACCGCATTGGCAACGCGGCGATTGGGTCGGGACGAGCTCAAGCGGTTCAAGGACTGGAGCGATGGCAGGCCTGAGACCGAGCTCAACTTCAAATTCTATCGCCAGGCGACGAACAAGATCGTCAGCCTCTCGCATGGGACGGCGGCTTTTCTCGATGGGTTTTTCTAAGACGGCAAGCCACGGATCAAATCGATCTCTATGGAATCCGGCTTTTGAGAGCCACGCAAGCGAGACGTCTCAGCCTTGGACGCCTGGGCGAGTTCGCTGCTAACGTTCCACCGCACGGCTTTGAAGGAGACGCAACATGGACCGATTCACCGGCGGCTGCCTGTGTCGCAATGTCCGACTTGTGGCGTCGGGCCGCCCATACAGGGTCTGCATCTGCCATTGTCTCGATTGCCGCAAACATCATGGCGCGCTCTTTTATGCTTCGGCGGTATTCCCTCAGGACGCGGTTACGATCGACGGTGAGACGCGCGACTATGCCGGGCGGTTTTTCTGTCCGCGCTGCGGTTCGTCCGTTTTCGCACGCACCGCGGACGAGATCGAAGTGCATCTCGGGACCCTGGACGCCCCAGACCAGCTAGCCCCGACCTACGAAAGCTGGATCATCCGTCGCGAGTCGTGGCTGCCGCCGTTTCCAGTCAGCAAGCGATACGAGCGCGATCGCGAGGCGACGAGCCGCTTCGAAGAATAGGTCGCGCCATTCCTTTCTGGCCGTCAGTCCGGAAGCCCGGCCTTGCGGAACCCGTCAACGAAATGCTCGAGCATCGCGTCGTCGCGGAACGGCTCGGTCCAGACCCAGTGGCTGGTCGTGAAATGCGGGTTGGCGATAAGGAACATCTCGACCTCCGCGCGCGCCTCTTCGAACCGGCCGAGCTGCGCAAGGCTTGCCGCCAGGAAACGGCGTGAGCTGGTCCGATAGGTCTCGTCCCGGCGCAGCGTCTCGATGGCGGCTTCATAGTCGCGGGCCGCATATTGCGCGGCGCCGAGCGTGAGATAGTACCAACTCGGCGGAAACGGGTTCAGCCGGAACGCCTTGCGAATGTGCTCAAGGCCTTCCTCGATCCGCCCGGCAAGGACCTCAATATCGGACAATGTCGCCCAGGCGTCGGCCTCGTTCGGATCGAGCTCGAACGCTCTGGCGAATTCGGCATCCGCCTCGCCGAAGCGATGCTCATAGGCAAGCAGGTTGGCAAGCACCCAGCGGCAGCCGGCGTCGTTGGGGTCGATCGTCACGGCTTTGCGGGCCAGCTCCAAGGCAATGCTCCGGTTGGGGTCGACGGGCTCGCCCCAATGCACCCATCCCATCCAATGGTTCATGGCGAGCCAGCGATAGCCTCAGCATATTCCGGATCGAGCGAGACCGCGCGCGTCAGCATCAGATGCGCCTCCCGCGCCGTCTGAGGCGAGTCGTCGATCAGTTTTCGCGCCCGCACGCACAAATCGTAGGCCTCGAGATTCTTGGGCCGATTGCGCGGCGGCTGCGTGCGCAGCCGGCCGAGCAGCGCCTCCACGATCTTGGCCGTTACCTCGTCCTGGACCGCAAAAATATCTTCCAGACTGCGATCGAAGCGTTCCGCCCACAGATGTTCACCGCTCACCGCGTCGACAAGCTGCGCGTTGATACGTACACGCCCCGCGGCGCGCCTTGCGCTCCCCTCAAGCAGGTAGCGCACGCCAAGGTCCTCGGCGATCGCGCGCACATCCATCGGCTTTCCCTTGTAGACGAAGACCGAGTTGCGCGCGATGACGAACAGTCCCGCGTTCCTGGACAGGTCAGTGATCAGGTCTTCGGTCAACCCGTCCGCGAAGGATTCCTGCTCGGGATCATTGCCGAAATTGACGAAGGGCAGCACGGCTATCGAAGGCTTGCCGGGCAGTGGCAAAGGTTTTCGTGTCGTCTCGCCAAGCTGTTCGATGACCCCCGTGAAGCGATAGCCGACGCGCGGCACCGTAGCGATCCATTCACCGCCGTCGGCGGCGGGGCCGAGCAGCTTTCTGAGCTGCGCGATCTGGACGGTGAGGTTGCCTTCCTCGACGGCCGTGCCCGGCCATGCCGCGTCCATCAGCTCGGCCTTGGCCAGGATTTCGCCGGGACGTTCCACGAGCGCGGCAAGCAGCTTCAGCCCCCGATAGCCGGCGGCCACGGGGACATCGTTCCGAAGCAACGTTCCCGCAGCTGAATCAAGCACGTACGGGCCGAAGGCAAAGCGCGATCCCTGCATGCGGCGCATCTATAGAGCAATTCCAGGAAAAGTGTGAGACGGGTAGAGCAGTTCGTCATGTCCGATGAACCGCTCAGGCCGATTTGGAAGATTTGAGAACTATTTGGATGCGCTTAATTACGGCGCAGCCCGCATCCTGCAGAATCCAACCTCATTCAGGTGGAAGGCCCCAACTCGAAAAGCATGGGGCCGCAAACCATAGGAGGTTGCCATGAACGACACGTTTGCATCGATCCCGCAGCTGGCAACGCTGGTCGGGCAGGCATCGCGCCGGCGCTACAGCCTGCAGACCCTGCGAGGCATGATCGCGGCCCGGCGCGAGCAGATACGGTTTCGCTGGGATCTGAAGCGGATATCAGAGGCCAACCCGCATCTGATCGACGATATCGGACTGACGAAACAGCAGGCCGAGGAAGAGATCGGAAAGCTGCCCTTCTGGCAAAGATAAACGCGGATGTGGCGTCAACGCTGATGCCGGCAGCGCAGTCCCACCGGGTAGGGTGGTCCGGCATGAGCTCGAAGCGACATCGGTCGGCCATAACGGGGAATCTCGTCGGGGCATCAGGCCATCTGAGTTAAACCTGCCGGACGACAGTGCCGATGACATTGACGAGAAGCCGGGCTGCAGTCAGCGCCGACAGGCCGTCAAGGTCGGCAGGCGGATAGAATTCGACCAGATCAAATCCTGCGATCCTGGCCCGCTTGCCGAGGCCGGCGATCAGGTCGATCGCCTGGGTGTAGGTGAGGCCGCCTGGCGTGCGCGCCGCCACGCCCGGCATGATGCTGGGATCGAGGCCGTCGCAGTCGAAGCTCACGACGACGCGCGCGCCGTCCGGAATGTGCCTGAGAGCTGCGTCGACGCCCTGGGCATGAAGCTCGCGGGCAGTCACAAAGCGGCTGCCATAGCGT
>NZ_RZSR01000305.1:0-5899 GCF_004023265.1 Mesorhizobium sp. M1A.F.Ca.IN.020.06.1.1 | reverse complement strand
GACCTCGACCATTTCAAGACCACAAACGATGTCTTCGGCCATCCCGTCGGCGATCAGGTGCTTTGCCGCTTCGCGGCGGTGATCAAGAAATATGGCAGGGCCGGGGTCGATGCCTTCCGGCTAGGCGGTGAGGAGTTCGCGCTCGTCCTATCGCGCATGACGCCGGAAAAGGCGCACGATATGGCAAGCAGGATCGGGGTCGCTTTCGGCACCGAAATCGTTCCGACTCAACGTGGTCCGTTGCGCAGCAGCGTCAGCGGCGGCATGGGATTTGGCGCCCCCGATGGCCGGACCTTGGACGAGGTGCTGGCTGAGGCGGACGCCGCGCTCTACGCCGCAAAGCGCGCCGGGCGAAACCGCGTGATCGCCCAACGCCAGGAGGACCAGCCCGATAGTGGGCCAGCCCTGCGCTCGGCCTAACTTGCCCTACCGTCTACTCTGCGGCGCCGAGATATTCCGACAGCGGCGGGCAGGAGCAGACCAGGTTGCGGTCGCCGGCGACATTGTCGATGCGCGAAACCGGCGGCCAGTATTTTGCTGCCAGATCGACGTCACCCGCTGGGTAGGCTGCTTCCATCCGCGAGTATGGATGCGGCCATGCGCCTGCCAATGCCTCGGCGGCAGTGTGCGGGGCGTTGACCAGCGGGTTGTCGTCGAGCGGCCATTCGCCCTTCGCCACCTTCGCCGCCTCGCCGGCGATCGCAATCATCGCCTCGCAGAATCGGTCGAGTTCGCGCTTGGGTTCGGATTCCGTCGGCTCGACCATCAGCGTGCCGGCGACCGGGAATGACATGGTCGGGGCGTGGAAGCCGTAGTCAATGAGGCGCTTGGCGATGTCGTCGACGCTGATGCCGGCGCTCTCCTTGAGCACGCGCGTGTCGAGAATGCACTCATGGGCGATGCGATCGCTCCTGCCCTTGTAGAGGAGGGGGAAATGCGGCGCGAGCCGCGTCGCCACATAGTTGGCCGAAACGATCGCCGTCTCGGTGGCCTGCTTCAGCCCGGAGCCGCCCATCATGCGGATATACATCCAGGTGATCGGCAGGATCGAAGCGCTGCCGAAGGGCGCGGCGGCGACGGCATGCGCCGAACCTTCCATGACATGGCCCGGCAGATAGGGTTTCAGATGCGCCCTGACGCCGATCGGGCCGACGCCCGGGCCACCGCCGCCATGCGGGATGCAGAAGGTCTTGTGCAGGTTCATGTGGCAGACGTCGGCGCCGATATCGCCGGGGCGGGCGAGACCGACCAGGGCGTTGAGGTTGGCGCCGTCGAAATAGACCTGGCCGCCATGCTCGTGGATGAGGGCGCAGAGATGGCGCGCGCCTTCCTCGTAGACGCCATGCGTCGAGGGATAGGTGAACATCAGCGCCGCGAGGTTCTTGGAATGCTCGTTGGCCTTGGCCCGCATGTCATCCATGTCGATGCTGCCGTCCTCTGCGCAGCGCACGACGACGACGCTCATTCCCGCCATCGCCGCGCTCGCCGGATTGGTGCCATGCGCGGAGGACGGGATAAGGCACACGGTGCGGTGGCCTTCGCCGCGCGCGCGGTGATAGGCGCGGATGGCGAGCAGGCCGGCATATTCGCCCTGGCTGCCGGCATTGGGCTGCAGGCTGACCGCGTCGAAACCGGTGATCTCCGACAGCCAGGCCTCCAGGTCGCCGACCATGGCCCGATAGCCGGCCGAATGGCTGGCCGGCGCGAAGGGATGCAGGTTGGCGACATTCACCCAACTCACGGGCATCATCTCGGCGGCGGCGTTGAGCTTCATGGTGCAGGATCCGAGCGGGATCATGGCGCGGTCCAGCGCGAGGTCCTTGTCGGCCAGCCGCCGCAGGAAGCGCATCATCTCGGTCTCGGAGTGGTTCTCGTGGAAAACCGGCTGGGTGAGGAACTCCTTGCCGCGCCGCTGACCGGGCATCGAGCCGGCTGCCACCGTGCCGGGCTTGGCGCCGAATAGCGCCGCGATCGCTTCGAGGTCGGCTTCGGTCGAGGTCTCGTCGAAGGCGATGCCGACGTGGTCGGCATCGATGACGCGCAGCAGCCGGCCAGTCTTCTCGGCGGCGGCGGCTATTGCCGCTGCCTTGCCTTTCACTTCCGCCGTCACAGTGTCGAAGCGATGTGCTCCGAGAACGGCCACGCCCGCTGTCTTCAGTCCCGCCGCAAGGCGGTTGGCGAGAGTGTGGACGCGCTCCGCGATCGCTTGCAAACCGGCGGGACCGTGCCAGATCGCATAGGCCGTCGCCATGTTGGCGAGCAGCGCCTGCGCGGTGCAGATATTGGAGGTCGCCTTGTCGCGGCGGATGTGCTGCTCGCGCGTCTGCAGCGCCAGGCGATAGCCCGGGCGGCCCTTGCTGTCGGTCGACTGGCCGACGAGGCGGCCGGGCATCAGACGGGTGAGCTTGTCGGAGACGGCGCAATAGGCCGCGTGCGGGCCGCCAAAGCCCATCGGCACGCCGAAGCGCTGCATCGGACCGACGGCGATGTCGGCACCGAGCTTGGCCGGCGCATCCGTCAACGTAAGCGCGAGCGGGTCGGCGATGAAGACGACCAGAGCGCCAGCGGCGCAGGCCTTCTCGATCGCCGCCTTGTGGTCGCCATAGACGCCGAAAGTGTCCGGCCAGGAGACGAGCAGGGCGGCGGTGTTGTCGTCGATGGTCTCGCCGTCGACCTCGGTGCCGAGCGGTTCGGCGCGGGTGCGCACGACATCGAGCGTCTGCGGATGCGGCGTGCCGGCAAGCGCCACCTTGGTGCGCTTGTCGCGGTGATGGCGCAGTGCGATGCCGACCGCTTCGGCAACGGCGGTGGCCTCGTCGAGCAGCGAAGCCGACGCCACCGGCAGGCCGGTCAGCTCGGCAACCAGGGTCTGGAAATTGAACAGCATCTCCAGCCGGCCCTGACTGATCTCGGCTTGGTAAGGCGTGTAGGCCGTGTACCAGGCCGGGTTCTCGAACATGTTGCGCTGGATGACCGGCGGCACATGGACGCCGTGATAACCGGCGCCGATGAAGCTCTTCAGCACCGTGTTCTTCACCATCATCGCCGACAATTCGGCCAGTGCTTCGGCCTCGCTGGCCGGAGTGGGCAGGTTGAGCGGCAGGTCGAGGCGGATCGATCTCGGCACGGCCTGGCTGATCAGCGTTTCGACGGACGGAACGCCGATGGTGGCGAGCATGGCCCTGACATCGTTGACACTGGGGCCGATGTGACGGGCCGAGAAAGGAATGGGTGCTGCGGTCATTTCCAAGATCCTGGTATCAGCCGATATGGGCTTTGTAGGCGGCCTCGTCCATGAGGCTGTCGAGTTGGCTTGCGTTGGAAAGCTTCATCTTCCAGAGCCAGCCATCGCCGGTCGCCGCCGAATTGACCAATGAAGGGTCCGACGACAGTGCTGTGTTGGCTTCGGTGATCTCGCCGTCGACCGGCGCATAGACGTCAGAGGCCGCCTTGACGGATTCGACGACTACTGCAGTGTCGCCCTTGGCGAGCTTGCGGCCGATTTCCGGCAGTTCGACGAAGACGAGATCGCCGAGCTGCTCCTGCGCATAGTCGGTGATGCCGACGGTGGCGACGCCGCCTTCGACGCGCAGCCATTCATGATCCTCGGTGAAATAGGTATTTGCCATCGGAATATCATCCTTTGCGGTAGCGATGTGGCGTGAAGGGCAGCGAAGTGACGTCGATCGGGATGCTGGTCCCGCGGACGTCGGCGAACAGTCTGTTGCCGGGCTTGGCCAGCGCATTGTCGACATAGCCAATGGCGACCGGGTGGCCAGTCGACGGCCCGAAGCCGCCCGAGGTCACGTGACCTGCCGCATTGCCGTCGGCATCGACAAGCGCGGCGCCGGCGCGCACCGGCTGACGACCATCGGGCTTTAGGCCAACGCGCTTCTGAGACGGCCCACGCTCGAGGATCGAGCGCAGCGCGTCGGCGCCGATGAAGTGACCGGAAGCGCGGAGCTCCTTAGGGATCGCCCACATCAAAGCGGCGCTCGCCGGATCGGTCTCGGGTGTCAGATCCTGGCCATGCAGGCAGAGCCCTGCCTCAAGCCGCAGGCTGTCGCGGGCGGCAAGGCCGATCCATTGCACGCGCTCGTCCTGCAGCAGGTTGCCGACGAGATCGCGGGCATCCGCTTCCGGCAGCCCGATCTCGAATCCATCCTCGCCGGTATAGCCGGAGCGGCTCATGAACCAGTGTTGCCGGGGCTCGACACCATGCATGAACAGCAGCGAGCCCGTTTCGATACCGGGTCGCGAAAGGGCCGCCCAGGCGTCCGGGCCTTGGATCGCCAGGAAGACGCGGTCGAGCGGCTCGACCTTGGCATCGAAATCCGCGGCCAACGCACGCAAATGCCTTTCGTCCTCGGCCGCATTGCCGGCGTTGGCCACCACCATGAATCGGCCATCGCCAAGACGCGTGACGATCAAGTCGTCAATGACGCCGGCGGCCTCGTTGAGGAAGAAGGTGTATTTGGATTGGGCGATTTCCATCGCGCCGGCGTCGAGCGGGCAGGCGCGGTTGAGTAGGTCGGCGGCGCCCGGGCCGCCGACCTCGAACAGCTTCATATGCGAGATGTCGAACAGGCCGGCATGCTCGCGCGTGTGGAGGTGCTCCTTCATCACGCCGGCCGGATAGGTCAGCGGCATCGACCAGCCGGCAAAAGCGCCGAAACGCGCGCCCGCGGCGCTATGCAAATCCTCGAGGGGTAGATGTTTGGTGTCTTCGCCGGTCATGTCTTCTCCAGAGTCGCACGCAATCGACCGCCATTAGCGGTCTAGTCCGTGCCCCTCTGTCTGAAGCCTGAGAGACTCGCGCCCCGTAACTCTGTCGGCAGCGCTTACACCTTCGGCGCGGGAAGATTCCCGACTTTCCAGAGTTGTCTTTCCCGTCCACGGTTCTTTTGCCTGAGAGATTTCGGGCGATTTCCCCTTCGGCGACAGCTTGCGCTGTTCTCTCCCGCAAACAGGTAGGACTCAGTCACCTGAGCCCTCGACGCGCCATCCATAGCCCGTCGGCGACACCTTGTCACCTCCCAGCGACATATCTCTCGGCAGCCGACGCCGATGACAACACCCGATCCGGTCTGAACGGCGGCCCAGCAAGGCGGCCTAGTCGCCCGAGGCCATCGTCTTGCAAAGGATGATGTTGGAATGGCCGATTGTCGCCGTGAGGCTTTTCTCAATCGCGTTGAACTCGGCTGACGCAAGATCGTGCTCGGCCTGCAGGCGAAGCGCCATCAAATACCGGCATACCAGTCGTAGCCATTGTCTTCCCAATAGCCGCCGCGACCGCCGCCGACATTGGCGAAGCCGTCGACCAGCTCGATCTTGTAGAGATATTTCGGCATCTTGTAGCCGAGCTGGCGCTCGACCCGTACCCGCAGCGGCGCGCCGTTCTCGACCGGCAGCGGCTTGCCGTTCAAGCCGTAGGCCAGGATCGTTTGCGGATGGCGGGCATCGATCAGGTCGATGCTGCCGTAATATTTGATGTCGCCAGACAGGCTTTGGTCGATCGTGTCGAGGCAATGGAACATGACGTAGCGCGCCTGCGGCTTGACGATGGCCTGATCGAGCACCAGCGACAAAGGCGTGCCGGTCCATTTGGCGATGCAGCTCCAGCCTTCAACGCAGTCGTGGCGGGTGATCTGGGTGCGGCTCGGCATGTTCTGCAACTGCTCGCGGGTGAGCGACAGCGGTTTTTCGACGAGGCCGGTCACCTCCAGGCGCCAGTCGGCGAAATTGTTGGCGAGCAGACCCTTATAGGGGTCGTCGTCAGGCGCGGTGACGCCGTTCGGCCGCTGGGGCTGGCGGATGTCGGCCTCACTGAATTCCGGTGCCAGCGCGTCCCGGCCGGCGAGCAGGCGCTGTGCGCGGTATGTCAGCCCGGTGGCGCTTT
>NZ_RZSR01000304.1:0-5911 GCF_004023265.1 Mesorhizobium sp. M1A.F.Ca.IN.020.06.1.1 | reverse complement strand
TGCCGAGACCGGCCAGCACACCGGACGCTCGCCGAAGGACAAGTTCGTCGTGCGTGACGACAGCACCGCCCCGCATGTCTGGTGGGAAAACAACAAGGCGATCTCGCCGGCGCAGTTCGAGACGCTCCTCGCCGATTTCCGCGCCCATGCTGCGGCCAAGGATCTCTATGTGCAGGATCTCGTCGGCGGCGCCGACGCCGAGTTCCAGCTGCCGGTTCGCGTCGTGACGGAATTCGCCTGGCACTCGCTGTTCATCCGCAATCTCCTGATCCGCCCGCAAGCCGCCGAGCTCGACCGCTTCGTGCCGCAGATGACGATCATCGACCTGCCGTCCTTCCGCGCCGACCCGGCCCGCCACGGCACCCGCGCGGCGACGGTTATCGCGGTCGATCTCACCCGCAAGATCGTGCTGATCGGCGGCACGTCCTATGCCGGCGAGATGAAGAAATCGGTGTTCACCGTGCTGAACTACCTGCTGCCGCAAAAAGGTGTCATGCCGATGCATTGCTCGGCCAACGAAGGACCCGCCGGCGACGCTGCCGTCTTCTTCGGCCTTTCCGGCACAGGCAAGACGACACTGTCGGCCGATCCATCGCGCACACTGATCGGCGACGACGAGCACGGCTGGGGGCCGCACGGCATCTTCAACTTCGAAGGCGGCTGCTACGCCAAGACGATCAGGCTGTCGGCCGAGGCGGAGCCTGAGATATTCGCCACCACGCAGCGCTTCGGCACGGTGCTGGAGAATGTGATTCTCGACGCTGCCCGCGCGCCGGATTTCGACGACGGCCGCCTCACGGAGAACACGCGCTGCGCCTATCCGCTGGACTACATTCCCAATGCCTCGAGGACCGGCCGCGCCGGCCATCCGAAGAACATCATCATGCTGACGGCCGACGCCTTCGGCGTCATGCCGCCGATCGCCCGGCTGACGCCGGCGCAGGCGATGTATCACTTCCTTTCAGGCTATACCGCCAAGGTCGCCGGAACCGAAAAGGGCATAACTGAGCCCGAGGCGACCTTCTCGACCTGCTTCGGCGCGCCCTTCATGCCGCGCCATCCGTCAGAATACGGCAATCTGCTGCGCGAGCTGATCGCCGGCCACGGCGTCGATTGCTGGCTGGTCAACACCGGCTGGACCGGCGGCGCCTATGGTACCGGCCGTCGCATGCCGATCAAGGTGACGCGCGCCCTGCTCGGCGCGGCGCTCGACGGCTCGCTCAATGCCGCCGAATTCCGCACCGATGCCAATTTCGGCTTCGAGGTGCCGGTGGCGGTGCCGGGCGTCGACGGCGCCATTCTCGATCCGCGCTCGACCTGGGCCGACAAGGCGGCCTATGACAGGCAGGCCTCCAAGCTGGTCAACATGTTCGCCGCCAACTTCGAGAAATTCGAAACACATGTCGACGCGGCCATCCGCGGCGCGGCACCGCGCCTGCAGGAGGCGGCGGAATAGCTGCCGCTCCGAACATCTTCCTCCAGGGCCCGGCTTGGGCCGGGCCTTTTCTTTTTCCCGCCGCCGCGCCATGACTGTGCGCATGAATGCCGACGACACGATCATCATCGCCAGTGATGCGGTCATCCATCCGGATGACCTGCACGAGGACTTCATCCGCTCTTCCGGGCCGGGCGGCCAGAACGTCAACAAGGTGGCGACCGCCGTCCAGCTGCGCTTCGACGCCGCCAATGCGCCGGGCCTGTCGGAGCGGGTGCGGGAGCGCGCCATCAAGCTCGCCGGCCAGCGCGCAACCAAGGATGGCGTCATCGTCATCGAGGCCGGGCGCTTCCGCACTCAGGAACAGAATCGCGCCGACGCGCGAGCCAGGTTGACGGCACTGGTCGCCAAGGCGGCCGAGCCGCCGCCGCCGCCGCGCAAGAAGACGAAGCCTTCGAAGGGCGCCGTCGAGCGGCGCCTCAAGACCAAGGCCGGGCGCTCGACGGTCAAGAAGCTGCGCGGCCGGGTTGAAAGCGACTAGGGGCCGACATCCGACGACGGCCGCTTTCGGGTCGCGAAGCCGTTCTGCGGTGGCATGCTCGGACGAATTGATCGGATCGAATGCCATGCTCGTTCTGCCCAAGGGCGTTCGCCATATGCCGGGCTATCTGTCGCGCACGGAGCAGGAAGCGCTGGTTGAGGAGATCAGGCGCATCGTGCAGGCGGCGCCGCTTTATGTGCCGGCCATGCCGCGCACCGGCAAGGAAATGAGCGTGCGCATGACCAATTGCGGGACGCTCGGTTGGGTGACCGACCGCGAGCGCGGCTATCGCTACCAGCCGATGCACCCGGTGACAGGCGAGCCCTGGCCGCCGATCCCCGAAGCCCTGATAAAAGTGTGGCGCGAGGTGTCGGCCTATCCGCACGCGCCTGAAGCCTGCCTCGTCAATTTCTATTCGAGCGAGGCCAAGATGGGCCTGCACCAGGACCGCGACGAGCAGGATTTCGCAGCACCCGTCGTTTCGGTGTCGCTCGGCGACGACTGCCTATTTCGGGTCGGTCACACCACGCGCGAAGGCGGCACCAAGTCGTTCAGGCTGAAGAGCGGCGATGTCGTCGTGCTTGGCGGGGAGGGACGCCTCTGTTTCCACGGCGTTGACCGCATCTACCCAGCGACCTCGGCGCTGTTGAGGAGTGGCGGCCGTATCAATCTGACGCTGCGGCGGGTAACGGTGCCCGCAAGCTAACGAAATCTAGAAGTTTTCCTCATAAAGACGGGCAGCTATTGCAGCGTGGGGCTCGGCAATGTCGCAAAGCTATTCGGTCCTCCGCGGCCTGTGGGCAATCGTCACGGAGGCAGCCCAACTCGTTCGCAGGGATTCGGGCCTCTATCTGGCCATCGTCATTTATGTTTTGGCCGGGCTGATCTTTCTGAACGCGATTGGCGCCGCCGACCGCCTCGCGTTCTCGATATATTTCGGGTCCTGGATTCCCCTCAACGGCTTCGCACTGCCCACAATAGCAATCCTTGCCGACGCAATTCTCATTATGCATCGCTTCAATTCCCGGCGACGTTTGGTTGCGAAAAGAGTGTTTTCGACCGGGCGGTTGGCATATTCGCTATCGGGATTGTGCCTTCTGATGGCGCTCATGATCTTTCAGGGCAATTTCACGTCCGTGAAGAACGGAATGTCGGCCTGGCAAGGCGGTTTTCAATTCGATGTCCTGCACGCCGACATCGACGCTTTCCTCCATTTGGGCGCCGATCCGTGGCGCTGGCTCTACTCCGTGGCCGAAAGTGATCTGGTGCGCGCCATAATAGAATGGAACTACAACGTCTTCTGGTTTCTGCTGAATTTCGTCGGCTTGTTCTTCGTCGCGACATCGCCCATGGTGGCATCGGCCCGAACGCGCTATCTCGCCTGCTTTATGGCAGTCTGGATCCTGGTCGGGAACATCCTGGCGGCGCTGTTCCTCTCGGCGGGTCCGGCATTTTACGGCGCGGTCACGGGAGACACGGCGCGGTTTGGTGAACAGCTTGCATTCCTGGCCCGCGGGGCTGGGTCGAGCAACTCCGCGGCCGCCTACCAGCAGTATCTATGGTCGCTGTATGAGGCCAAGCAGACCGGTTTTGCCACGGGTATCTCGGCGTTTCCCAGCGTTCACGTCGGCCTTGCAATGCTCAATGCATTGTTCGTTCGCGAATACAGCCGCCTCCTCGGCGCCTTCGCTCTGCTCTACGTGGCCTTTGTTGCTGTCAGCTCGGTCTATCTGGCATGGCACTATGCAATAGACAGCTATGTCGCCGTCATCGTCGTGTCTGTGATTTACATCGTCGCTCGCAAGCTGATCCCGGCGGACCGTCGCCTCGTGCCGAACATGCCGATCGGAGCCGTCAACCGTCCCGTGGCCGCCGCTACGGTCTGCTGAGACCCGGCTCCCTGTCGAAGCTGCCGCCGACTAAGAACAAAGACTAATTTGAAAGCGCGTCGCCTGAATCGACGCCAGGGCCATGCGCTTTAGGCGCCGGTCCGCCGGATTCGATCAGAGTTTCCGCAATGCCACCTCTTCGACCAGGTGGTTGGCGCCTTTGCGCAGGATGAGGTCGGCGCGCGCCCTGGTCGGCAGGATGTTCTCGCGCAAATTCTTCAGGTTGATGTTGCTCCACAGGCCCTCGGCGATGGCGCGGGCGGCATCCTCCGACAGCTGCGAATAGCGGTGGAAGAAGGAGTCCGGGTTGCGGAAGGCAGTCTCGCGCAGTCGCATGAAGCGCTGGGTGTACCACTGGTGAATCAGCTTCTCGTCGGCATCGATATAGATGGCGAAGTCGAAGAAATCCGACAGGAACGGCACGATCTTGCCGTCCTTCGGCAGCTTGCCCGGCTGCAAAACATTGATGCCTTCGAAGATCAAAATGTCCGGCCTGTCGATGGTGACGAACTCGCCCGGAATGACGTCGTAGGTCAGGTGCGAGTAGACGGGGGCCCGGACGTCGCGCTGCGCCGACTTGATGCCGGAAAGGAAGCGGAGCAGGGCGCCGACGTCGTAGCTTTCTGGAAAGCCCTTGCGCTCCATCAGATTGTTGCGGCGCAGGATCTCGTTCGGCAAGAGGAAGCCGTCGGTGGTGATGAGATCGACCTTCGGGCTCGACGGCCAGCGCGCCAGCAATTCCTTGAGCACGCGAGCGGTGGTCGATTTGCCGACGGCGACCGAGCCGGCGATGCCGATGATGAACGGCGTCTTGACGACGTCCTGCGCGTTGAAGAAGGCCTGGCGCTGCCTGAACAGCAGCTGGCTCGCCTCGACATGCGCCGAAAGCAGACGGGAAAGCGAAAGATAAATGCGCTTGACCTCTTCGAGGTCGACCGGGTCGTTGAGCGAACGCAGCCGGTCGATCTCGTCCTCGGTCAGCGTGAGCGGCGTGTCGGCGCGGAACTGCGACCATTGCTCGGCCGAGAAGAAACGAAAGGGGGAGTATTTCTCGGTCGGAGCAAGCTGGTCCATCGAGTCTCCTGCCCTCCTAGAGCATGATGCCGAAAAGTGTGGAGCGGTTTTCGGACGACATCATGCTCTATCCGTCTTTAGCGGTCAGCCCCGGGGCCGGGACGCCTTTTCAGCGACGCCCGAGCGGCCGGTGCGGCCCTCGAGCTCCTTCACCACGTCCTCCAGCGGAATGCCCGCGATCGCGAGGACGACCAGCCAATGATATAGAAGATCGGCGCTTTCCGAAACGAGGGCCTGCCTGTCGCCGCGAACGGCGGCGATCACGGCCTCGACCGCTTCCTCGCCGAGCTTCTGCGCCGCCTTGTCCATGCCCTTGGCGAACAGTTTTGCCGTCCATGAGTCCGGGTCGCCGGAATGGGCGCGCTGATGGATTATCGTTTCCAGCTCGGCGAGCGAAAATTGAGCCATAGCAGTGGATTAAGTCCGATGAACGGTCGAGTCCAGCCGCATCGGCAGGCCGGCGCCCGCCATATGCGCCTTGGCCTCGGCGATGGTGTAGGTGCCGAAATGAAAGATCGAGGCGGCAAGCACGGCGCCGGCATGGCCATCGCGGATGCCTTCCACCATGTGATCAAGCGTGCCGACGCCGCCCGAAGCGATGACCGGCACACGCACGGCATCGGCGATCGCGCGGGTCAGCGCGATATCGTAGCCGGCCTTGGTGCCGTCGCGGTCCATCGAGGTCAGCAGGATCTCGCCGGCGCCGACAAAGTATCGATCAACACGGCGGCGGTGAAGAACCCGGATTTCGTCGCGGAGGCTGCCGACAAGTTCGGCAACCAGTGCATCGTCGTCGCCATCGATGCCAAGAAAGTATCGGCTGCCGGCGAGGCCGACCGCTGGGAGATCTTCACGCATGGCGGGCGCGAGAAGACCAGCATCGACGCGGTCGAGTTCGCCAAGAAGATGGTCGATCGCGGCGCCGGCGAGATCCTGCTGACCTCGATGGACCGCGACGGCACCAAGGCCGGC
>NZ_RZSR01000303.1:0-5945 GCF_004023265.1 Mesorhizobium sp. M1A.F.Ca.IN.020.06.1.1 | reverse complement strand
GCTTCGGAAAGTCGCATGTCCCGCTCTCGCCTGCCGTCCGCGCCGGCGATTTCGTCTATGTCTCCGGCCAGGTGCCGGTGGGCAGCGACGGCCTGGTAGTCAAGGGCGGCATAACTGACCAAGCCGAGCAGGTGCTGCAAAACGTCAAGGCTGCGCTGGCGCTGGCCGGATGCACCATGGACGACGTGGTGAAGACCACCGTCTGGCTCGAGGACGCCCGCGATTTCGGCGCCTTCAATACGGTTTATGCCAGGCACTTCCCGAATGACCCACCGGCGCGCACCACCGTCGAGTCGCGCCTGATGATCGACATCAAGATCGAGATCGAGGCCGTCGCCTACCGGCCGGTCTGATCGCGGCCAGACAGCAACGGAGGCGCGGAATGCAGTTCGATCTGTTGATCAAGGGCGGCCGTGTGATCGACCCGGCTTCCGGGTTGGATGCGCCGCGCGACATCGCTGTCGCCGATGGCCGAATCGCCGCCATCGAAGCGACCATCGATAGCGAGACCGCCGGTGAGGTCGTCGACGCCAGCGGCTGCATCGTCACCCCCGGCCTCGTCGATCTGCACAGCCACGTCTACTGGGGCGGCACCTCGCTCGGTGTCGACGCTGACCGGCTCGCCGCCAAGAGTGGCACCACCACCTTCATCGATGCCGGCAGCGCCGGCGCCGGCAATTTCCTGGGGTTTCGCCGCCATGTCATCGAGCGTTCGAAGGTCCGCATCCTTGCCTACGTCAACATCTCGTTTGCCGGCATATTCGGCTTCGCCGAGACGGTATCCGTCGGCGAATGCAGCGATCTCAGGCTCTGCGAGCCGCGCGAGACGGTGGCCGCGGTGCGCGAGCATGCCGCTGTCGTCGTCGGCGTAAAAGTCCGTTCCGGGAAGCACGCCGGCGGCACCAGCGGCATCGCGCCGGTCGACCTCGCGCTCGAAGCCGCGGACCGAGCCGGCCTGCCGCTGATGGCGCACATCGACGAGCCGCCGCCCGGCCGCTCGGAAGTGCTGCCCAGGCTCCGCCGCGGCGACATCCTCACTCACTGCTTCCGGCCGTTCCCCAACGCGCCGGTCTTCGCTTCGGGCGCGGTGCGGCCGGATATGCGGCAGGCGCGCGAGCGCGGCGTCATCTTCGACATCGGCCACGGCATGGGCTCCTTCGACTTCGAGGTGGCGAAGGCGATGCTGGCGGAAGGGCTGGCGCCGGACGTCATCTCGAGCGATGTGCATCTCTACTGCGTCGACGGCCCTGCCTTCGATATTCTCGTCTGCATGTCGAAGCTCATGGCGCTCGGCATGCCGCTGGTCGAGGTCGTGCGCGCGGCAACGCAGCGCCCGGCCGATGCGATCGCCAGGCCCGAGCTCGGGGCGCTTAAAGTCGGCGGCATCGGCGATGTCGCGGTGCTGAGGCTGCAGCCTGGCCGCTTCACCTTTGTCGATGCGGTCGGTGCGTCACTCATCGCGGACCAGCGGCTGGTCTCGAAAGGCATCGTGATAGGCGGCAAATGGTGGCGGAACGAGGCGCCCGACCATAATGAGACCGAGCGCTTCGAGGCCCATGCGCACCATACGCATGTCGAGGTTGCGGCCAGGCACTTCGGGCGCTGATTGGCTCACCGTCGCCAATTGCTCGGCTCGCCATAGACAGGCGTCGCAATCCCCTCCATCCGCGCCTTGAGCTGCAGCGCCACGAATTTCGAATAGAAGCGCGACAGCGCGAGATTGCCGCCGTGTAACCATAGCGCCTCCTGGGCCGTCGGCTTCCACATGTTGCGCAACTCGCCCTGCCACGGGCCGGGGTCGCCCTTAACGCCGGAGCCGAGACCCCAGCACGGGCCGACCTTGTCGGCGACCTCGCGAGAAACGATCACTGCCACCGTCTCGTTCATCGACTGGTAGCCGGTGCAGGAGACGATCGCGTCGACCGCCAGCTCGCTGCCGTCCTCAAACAGGATGCCGGTCGGCGTCAGCGATTTGATGCCGACGCCGCTCTTCACCGCGATCTCGCCGTTCAGGATCAGCTCGCAGGCGCCGACATCGATGTAGTAGCCGGAGCCGGTGCGATAGGCTTTCATAAGCAGTCCGGTCTCGTCCTCGCCGAAGTCGATGGCAAAGCCGCTGTCGCTGAGGCGCTTGTAGAAATCCGCGTCGCGCTCGCGGATGACGTCATAGAGCGCCCGCTGGCCTTTTGGGACCAGCGCGAAGGGTGTCGAAGCCACGATCATGTCGGCCTTGTCGGTGGTGATGCCCCGCGCCAGCGCCTTTTCCGAAAAGATCTCGAAGCCGACCTCCATCAGCGTGTCCGACTTCACCACCGTCGTCGGCGAGCGCTGCACCATGGTGACCTTGGCGCCGGCTTCCCAGAGGTCGACGCTGACATCGTGGCCGGAGCTCGCCGCGCCGATCACCGCGACGTGCTTGCCGCGGAATTTCTCGCCGGTCGAGTACTGGCTGGAATGCAAAAGCTCGCCTTTGAAGCTGTCCGCGCCAGGCAGATCGATCTGCCGCGGCGGCCCGTAGGCGCCGGTGGCGAACACGATGTGCTTCGGCTTCAGCGTGATGCGCTCGCCGGCGCGATCGACCACCACCGTCCAGAGCTTTTCGGGCTCGTCATAGGCCGCACTGATGCATTTGGTGGCGACCCAGTAGTTCAGCTCCATGACGCGGGCATACATTTCGAGCCAATCGCCCATCTTGTCCTTGGGCGTGAACACCGGCCAGTTTTCCGGGAACGGAATGTAAGGCAGATGGTCGTACCAGACCGGGTCGTGCAGCACGAGCGAGCGGTAGCGGTTGCGCCAGGAATCGCCGGCGCGCGCGTTCTTCTCGACGATGAGGGTGGGAACGCCGAGCTGCCGCAGACGGGCGCCGAGCATGATGCCGCCCTGGCCGCCGCCGATCACCAGGCAATAGGGCTGCTCGTGCACGCCGAGCTCACGCGCCTCGCGCGCTCTTGCTTCCGCCCAGGTCTCGCGTTCGGGATCGGCCTTGTGGCGGATGCCGAGCGGCCGGGCAGGCCCCTTCTGCTCCTCGAAACCCTTGAGCTCGCTCATCGCCGTGAACAGCGTCCGGCAGCGGCCGTCCTTGAGCCGCAGGATGCCCTCGCCTCGCGCCACGGCCGTCTCGAAGCTGAACCAGGCCTCGATGACGCCGTCGGCGACGCTTGACTCCCCGGACAGGCGCCAGTGCGATGGTTGCGTCGAGGAAAGCGTCGCCTTGAGCATCTCGCGGACCGCCGGTTGGCCCTCCATGGTCTTGATGTTCCATGTGAAGGTCAGCAGATCGCGCCAGTAGCAATCGTCCACGAAAAGGTTCGTCGCCGCCTCGATGTCACCCGCCTCGAGCGCGCGGCCGAATGTGCCGAGCCAGGTTGCCGCCTGTTGCGATGGTGCGATGTCGAGCATTGATGTTCGTTTCCCCTGAATTGCGCAGATCATAGCCGCGTTGCGGCTTTTCTCAGTCGCCGAGCGGCTCCATCTCCTTCCCCGTCCGATGGATCTGGGCGTTATATTTGATGCGGCGCACCGTCTCGCGCGCCGGGCCGTCGAGCTTGTAGGCGGACGCGACCGCGAGCAGGTCGATGGCCACAAGAAAGGCGTAGCGCGAAGCTGTCGGCTTCAGTGTGTCGGGATATTCGGGAACCGCCATCGTCAGCTGGACATCGCAGACGCGTGTCAGCTCCGTGTCCGGCGCGGTCACGCAGATCGCGTCGGCGCGATAGTGCTTGGCAAGCTCCACCGCCTCGATCACCTCCCGGGTACGGCCGGTCGCCGATATCGCGATCACCACATCGCCCGGCTTCAGCGTCGAAGCCGTCATGCGCATCAGATACGGATCGCATTGCGCGCTGATGGTGATGCCATAGCGAAACAGGCGATACTGCGTCTCTTGCGCCAGCGCCGATGAGCTGCCGCCAAGTCCGAATACCGTCACTTGCCTGGCCTTGGCGATCAGCTCCGCCGCTTTCTGCAACTGCCCTGGATCGATCTGCCGTTCGGCCTCCTGCAGCGCGCGGCGCGCTTCGCCGAACACGGCGTTCCAGAACGGCATGCCGCTGTCGCCGTTCGTGGGTTGCGGCTTGGTGCTAAGATAAAGCGCGCCGACGACGAGGCTCTGCGCCAGCTTCAGCTTGAAGTCGCGCACGCCGTCGCATCCGATGGCGCGGCAGAAACGGGTGACCGTCGGCTCGCTGACCTGGGCGCGCTGCGCCAGCGCGGCATTCGATGCATCGACGGCATATTTGACGTCGTCGAGCACGACGTCGGCGACGCGACGCTCCGCCGGCCGCAAGTCCGTGTAGCTGTCCTTCACCTGCGAAATGATGTCGGGGAAGCGCCTGACATGATCATGCCGGCCGTCATCCGCGTCGGAAATCCGCAGCGCCTGGCTGTCAGCTTCGGTCATTGGCCGTCCTTCTCTGCCGTTTCTGGACCACCATATTTGTGATTATCCGCCGGCTGGCCATAGGCAATCAACCGAAGTGAGTATGTAGGAAAGTAACACACACTGCAAGCGCATCAAAACACAGGGGAAATCAGACGCTTATACAAGCTTTGGTCGATTTCGACAGCACCAGATCTTTGCCCGCCGCTTGACAGTAAAGTAGGATAGTTACAGACTGATTTCGCGGACAGAGGGGGCTCCGGCAACCCAATCACGCAGTCTCCGAGGGGAGCATGAATACCGGCAGCGCAAGAACGCCGAAGCTCGGCGTGCAGGCAGCGAGCAAGGTTTATACCACGGCCTCCGGCGATCTTCTCGCCCTGGACCGCTGCAGCCTCGACGTGCACGCCAACGAGATCGTCTCCATCGTCGGCCCCTCCGGCTGCGGCAAGACCACGCTCTTGTGGTCGATGTCGGGTCTGCATCGTCTGACCAGCGGCGCGATACTGCTTGACGGCAAGGAGGTCACTGGCCCGCGTCCCGAGATCGGTATCGTCTTCCAGGAAGCGAACCTTCTGCCCTGGCGCAATCTCGACGCCAACATCAACTTCCCTTTCGAGATCAAGGGCGAGAAGCCCGATCGCGCCTGGATCGCGCATCTGCTTCATCGCGTCGGGCTCGACGGCTTCGGCGGCAAGTTCCCGCGCGAGCTTTCCGGCGGCATGCAGCAGCGCGCGGCGATCGTCCGCGCGCTGGCGCTGAAGCCTTCCGTGCTCTTGATGGATGAGCCCTTCGGTGCGTTGGACAGCTTCACCCGCGAGGAGATGAACCGCCTCGTCGAGGAGATCTGGCTCGATACTAAGACGACCATTGTTTTCATCACCCACAGCATCGAGGAAGCGATCTTCCTCTCCGACCGGGTCGTGGTGCTAACCGCGCGGCCGGGACGCGTCGCCAAGGTCTACGACGTGCCGTTCCCGCGCCCGCGCTCGCTGGAGATCATGGCCACCAAGGAGGTCTTCGACCTCACCAACCGCATCAAGATGGACATCGTCGGCGAGCGCCGTCCGAGGGCGCAGGAGCAGTTGCAACACAAGAGCGCTGAAATCGTGAGGATCAGGCCGTGAGCGGGGGCGACGCCATTCCGGAATTCTCCAAGGCCAAGTCCGGCGACGGCCAGGATGTCAGCCTCACCAACCTCTCCGCCTTCGCCGGCGGCCCGGGCGTCAAGTCCGGTGCCGAGGTGGCCGCGATTCTCGTCGTCGCGGCGGTGATCATCGGCGGCATCGAGCTGGCGCTGCGCATCTTCCACGTGCCGCAATACATCATGCCGCCGCCGAGTGCGATCGTTTACGCTTTGTTCGACGAGTTCCCGCTGATCGCGCCGCATCTCGGCTACACGCTGGTCGAGCTCTTCTCCGGCTTTGCCATCGGCGCCGTCGTCGGGCTGGTGATGGCGGCGGTGATCACGCAGTTTCCCTTCGCCGAGAAGATCGTCGCGCCTTACATCTTGATCCTCGTCACCACGCCGATGCTGGCGCTGGTGCCGCTTCTCATCCTGCGC
>NZ_RZSR01000302.1:0-5979 GCF_004023265.1 Mesorhizobium sp. M1A.F.Ca.IN.020.06.1.1 | reverse complement strand
ATCCAGCACCGAGTTGGGGTCGAGGGGGCCGATCTCATCGTCGCGATCAACACCGATCCGAACGCGCCGATTTTCGAGTTCGCCCACCTCGGGATCGTCACGGATGCAATCCGCTTCCTGCCCGCACTCACGGAAGCCTTCACCCGGCGGCTGTCGCCGCACAGTCGAGACAAGCTTGCGAGTTGAGGGAGAGGACATGATTGAACAATTCGATGCCATTGTGGTCGGAGCCGGCATGTCCGGAAACGCAGCTGCTTACACTTTGGCAAGCCAGGGGCTGAAGGTACTGCAGTTGGAGCGCGGGGAATATCCGGGCTCTAAGAACGTCCAGGGCGCCATAATGTACGCGAACATGCTGGAGAAGATCATCCCGGACTTCCGGGATGATGCGCCCCTCGAGCGGCACCTGGTCGAACAGCGACTTTGGGTGATGGACAACACATCTCACACCGGAATTCATTACCGGTCGGACGACTTCAATGAGGCGAAACCCAACCGCTACACGATCATCCGCGCCCAGTTCGACAAATGGTTTTCCCGCAAGGTGCGCGAGGCTGGCGCGACGGTCCTGTGTGAGACGACCGCGACGGAACTCGTCCGTGATGGCAATGGCAAGGTGATCGGCGTCCGCACAGACCGGGCTGGCGGAGTGGTCTTCGCGAATGTGGTCGTTCTCGCAGAAGGGGTGTCGGGATTGCTTGGCACTCGCGCAGGCCTGCGCGAGATGCCGAAGCCGGAGACCGTGGCGCTTGCCGTCAAGGAAATGCATTTCTTGCCCGAAGAGGTCATTGACCAGCGGTTCGGTGTCAAGGGCGATGAAGGCTGCGTAATCGAGGCCGTGGGCACGATCTCTCGCGACATGGCCGGGCTCGGCTTCCTTTACACCAACAAGGAGTCGATTTCACTCGGCATCGGCTGCCTGGTCTCGGATTTCGCCGCGATGTTGGAGAGCCCGTCCGCCCTCCTAGACGCGATGAAAAACCATCCTTCGATCCGGCCGCTGATCGCTGGCTCGGAGGTGAAAGAATATGCCGCCCATCTTATCCCCGAAGGTGGTTACAGGGCCATTCCGCAGCTCTTCGGCGACGGTTGGGTCATCGTCGGCGACGCAGCGCAACTGAACAATGCCATTCACCGTGAGGGTTCGAACCTTGCCATGACCTCGGGTCGTGTCGCGGCTGAGGCGATCATCAAAGTCAAAAGCCGCAACGGTCCTATGACCAAAGGGAACCTTGCGCTCTACAAGACGATGCTGGATGAATCCTTTGTGATCAAGGATCTTAAGAAATACAAGGACATGCCAGCCTTACTCCACACCAATTCCAGCAACTTTTTTACCAGCTATCCGCGGTTGATGTCGTATGCCGCTCAGAACTTCATGCGTGTCGACGGCACGCCGAAGATCGAGAAGGAAAGGGCCACCACGGCCGCCTTCATCAACGCGCGCTCGCGCTGGGGGTTGGTCAGCGACGCGGTCCGGCTGGCATTGGCATGGCGCTGAAGAGGGTACAAGATGACGATCGCAGTGACGAAGGTTCGTGTCGAGGACAAGCTTTACCAGAACCGCTACCTGGTCGATTCCGGCCGCCCCCATATCATAGTGCGACCGCACGAGAAGCCAAGCGCGAACTTGCTTGCGTTGACCTACGTCTGTCCAGCGAAATGCTATGAGTTGAATGACAGGGGCCAAGTCGAGATCACCGCCGACGGCTGCATGGAATGCGGCACCTGCCGGATATTGTGCGAGAAAGGCGGCGACATCGAGTGGAACTATCCGCGCGGCGGCTTTGGTGTCCTGTTCAAGTTCGGATGATCAGCCGGGACCGTGCCAAGAGCATGCCGGCAGCGAGCAACTGCGGCACACCATGAGCCTCTCCATCCACTTGCAAAGAGCTAGTGAATATTGGGCGTTCGCAATTCAAATTTCCTCGACTGGTAGGGGTGTCCTCAGGCCACGGCGGCGGCCTGTGCGCCGGACTTACCACCGGTAACGTGGTCGAGCCCCTTTGGGACAACGTTCGGCCATCGTGCCGGATGGCAGCCACAACGGCCGGTGAGCAAATGGAACGGCACAATCCATGACAAAGACGTATGTGCTAGTGCATGGTGCCTGGCATGGCGGATGGTGTTGGCGGGACGTCGCCGCCAATCTTCGCAAGATGGGATGCCACGTGACCACGCCGACCCAGACAGGTGTCGGCGAACGCGCACATTTGCTGTGCAAGGACATCACGCCCGACACATTCGTGACCGACATCGTCAACCACATTGTAACGGAAGAGCTGAGCGATGTGATCCTTGTCGGTCACAGTCTAGGCGGCATCAGCATCACCGGCGCCGCCGACCGGATACCCGACCATATCAGCCATCTCGTTTATCTCGCTCGACGGCGCCATCGTCGAGAGCGGTCAAAGTGTATTCAGCACCATGCCCCCCGACATCGTCGCCGCCCGTCGAAAATTGGTTGCGGAGGAAGGACGGGGTATCTTCATGCCGACTCCGCCGCCAACAGCATTCGGCATTCCCAAGGGACACTCGCTCACGGACTGGGTGCGGCGCCGGATAACACCGCATGCGGCAAGCACCTACGAAAGCAGACTTAAGCTCGAGCCCCCGCTCGGCAACGGCAGGCCCCGAACCTATGTCGTCTGCACTAATCCGCTCCACCCGCCGACGGCGGGAGCGCGAGAATGGGTCGCGAAGCAGGATGGCTGGGCGTGGCAGGAACTCGCCACTGGCCACGACGCAATGATCCTCGCACCGACGGAAGTTGCTCTCCTTCTTAGCGCTGTCGGCTGAGGAACCAAGTAAAGGGTGAGCGGGCGGCCGATTCTCAGGCCGCGGCCTTGAGTTCTGGTGCACGGATGTAGGCCCAACGGGTCGTTCCGGTGGCGCCACCGAAACCACCACCGGAACAAAGGCGGGAGTGGCCTGTCCTGCCGACGTCGCAAGCTTGCGAGCGTTCCGCCGCGGCCGCAGCCCGTAGCGCCGGGCAACCTCCGAGATCACCACGTTCGGCCCCAGGGTCTCGGCGATGACTCCGTCCCTTGTCGTCCATCGACCAATGCCTGCCGACTAACAGCGCCGTTGATCACCTTGAAACGCCGAGGCTGCCGCTCAGGGTCAATCGTAAAGTTCAAGTTCAGACACAAGCCGATCTCCGATCCACCTCAGAATCGGCAGGCCCACAGATCGCGGGCACTCCTGGAAGGACACAGCGCTTACCCTTGAAATATGGAGAACCATGGCTTTACGCCGTCGGCAGTTGAGCTGATCTCGCAATGCTATTTCCCCGGCAACGTCCGCGAGCTGGAGAACTGCGTGTAAAGAACAGCCACACTTGCGCGTTCTCCTCTGGAAGGAACCAATCTTTCGGAACGTGGCAATGGCATCGACGAGCTCTCACGGCCCAGCACGAAGCCGGTTAGGCGCATCGGCGCCCCTGAACACGAGATAGCCGGTTGCGATTCTAACGATACGGCCGGACCGGCGCTGGGACCGCGACGGACGGAGCGTGACCGGCTGATCGACACAATGGAGAAGGCCGGCTGGGTTCAGGCTAATGCGGCTCGAATTCTCCGCCTCACGCCGCGACAAGTCGGCTAGGCGATACGCCGGCATAGTCTCGAGGTGAAGGAAATTCTAAGAGCCTGATGAGCCAATCGTCAGGCCAGTGGTCTTGCGCGCCCTCTGCGCGACAAGGAGTGCTTTGTGCTTCTGAACGGATTTGGACTTGCACTGTCGCAAGCAGGACAAAATTGTGTCGCGCCGGCCTCACACAATCCGACATCGACCCAAATAGTGAACTGAAGCCGCTTTTTTAAGTTGGTATGGCTCTTGCACCTTGAACCGCGACGTTACCAGCAACGGAGCCGTTTGATGTCCTCACCGACAGTTTCGATTGAGGGGCCGACCAGCACGACATCCGAGGGTTTTCTGGCAGCCGCGAAATCCGGTGGCTGCGCACCGTCCTCCTACGGTTCGTCGCCGACCAGCCCGGGCGATGTGGATCCGGCTATTTGGGACAAGATCAAGGATCACCCCTGCTTTTCGGAGGAAGCGCATCACTATTTCGCGCGTATGCATGTGGCGGTCGCGCCGGCTTGCAATGTCCAGTGCAACTACTGCAATCGCAAATACGATTGCGCCAACGAGAGCCGGCCTGGTGTTGTGTCTGAGAAGCTGACGCCCGACCAAGCGCTACGCAAGGTCATCGCGGTTGCCAACGAAGTTCCGCAGCTTTCGGTTCTTGGCATCGCTGGGCCGGGGGATGCCTGTTACGACTGGGAGAAAACGAAGGCAACGTTCGACCGCGTCATCAGGGAAATCCCCGACATAAAGCTGTGCGTCTCCACCAACGGGCTCGTGCTGCCGGACCATGTAGCTGAGCTTGCCGAAATGAATGTTGATCACGTGACGATCACCATCAACATGGTCGACCCGGAAGTCGGCGCAAAGATCTATCCTTGGATTTTTTATGAAAATCGCCGCTACTTCGGCATCGAAGCCGCTCGAATCTTGCACGCGCGGCAGATGCTGGGCCTGGAGATGCTGAGCGCGCGCGGCATCCTCACCAAAATCAACTCGGTGATGATTCCTGGAGTGAACGACCAGCACCTGTTTGAGGTGAACAAAATGGTCAAGGAGCGGGGCGCGTTCCTGCACAACGTGATGCCTCTGATTTCGGACCCGGCGCACGGCACCCACTACGGACTCATCGGGCAGCGCGGCCCAACGGCAATGGAGATGATGGCTCTTCAGGATCGACTTGAAGGTGGCGCCAAGTTGATGCGCCACTGCCGGCAGTGCCGGGCAGATGCTGTCGGCCTGCTCGGTGAAGATCGTGGCCAGGAATTCACGCTGGATGGGATTCCCGACGATGTCACCTACGATGCTGGCAAGCGTCAGGCCTATCGGCAGGTGGTCGCACACGAGCGCCGTGATCATGAGGCGGCGAGGAGCGAGGCCATCGGTATGGTCAAGGCAACAGACTCCGAAAAGTCGCTTCTGGTTGCGGTGGCCACAAAGGGAGGTGGACGCGTCAACGAACACTTCGGCCACGCGAAGGAATTCCAGGTTTATGAAGTCTCGCCTAGAGGGATCAGCTTGGTCGGGCATCGGAAGGTCGAGCGGTATTGCCTCGGAGGCGGGGGCGAAGACGCCACCCTCGAGGGCGTCTTCGCTGCGCTGGAAGGCATACACATAGTGCTATGCGCCAAGATCGGAAATCGCCCGAAGGAACAACTCTCGCGAGCTGGACTGCGCGTAACCGACGCCTATGGCCATGACTACATCGAGACCGCAGTCAGCGCACTTTACGCGGCAGAGTTTGGGATCAGACCACTAGCGGCGACGGCCTGAGCGGTCTCGTCCGATAACCAGGAGTTAGAATGGCTTTCAAGATCATCGCATCCCAATGTACCCAATGCGGGGCCTGCGAGTTCGAATGTCCCTCGGAAGCGATCAAGTTCAAGGGCGACGCCTATGTGATCGATCCAATCAAGTGCACCGAATGCAAGGAGGCCTTCGATAAGCAGCAATGCGTGTCGGTCTGTCCGGTACCGAAAACCTGCGTTCCCGCTTGATTCCTACCGAAACGGTCGGGTTCGCCGCGCGAGGACGCCTGCAACCCGCGACCACACCAAAAGCCTCGAGAAAGGAATGGACAGCATGTGGTCCAGACGCGAACAGGAGGTCGAAATCGGCAGACCGCCACGGTTCATGCAGGGTGAGCGAGTCCGTGCAACACGCCACATAAAAAACGACGGCACCTATCCCGGCAAGGAGATCGGCGAAAACCTCGTGCGGAAGGGCGACGAAGGCTACGTGCGCGACATTGGAACCTTTCTCCAGCAATTCTTCATCTATGCGGTCGAATGGATCGATCGTGGCACGGTCGTCGGCATGCGAGCGCGCGAACTCATTAGCCTCGACAAAGTCGAGGTTCCCTGCGGAGCTGAAGGCATTTCCAACGGAGGA
>NZ_RZSR01000002.1:0-27097 GCF_004023265.1 Mesorhizobium sp. M1A.F.Ca.IN.020.06.1.1 | reverse complement strand
GGCTGGTCCTGTGCAGCAATGCGTCGATGGTTTACTTCGCTTTGGATTCGCTCCGTGTGGCAGTCGTCACGACGCTGGCCTGTTCGCTGCTGCTTCAGGCCGGCTACTTCGGCCGCGTGCTCTTTCTGATCTGGCAGTCCTCTAGCCGCGCTCGTGGAACTCGCCACAGGGGCCAGCATGCCGATGGTTACAGGAAAGCTCGGGTACCAGTCGTCTGACTCTGATCAACTGCGGAATGCAATTTTCAGCTGTGTCCCGGCTTGGTCGAATGCCCAGCATGTGCTGCTGCTTTGATGCGCGGATGACAGGATCAGTGCTCAGACCCACACCAATTTTGGTCACCCTCTGATGACTGAGCTGATCGTATAGGGAATCTGTGTTCGGCTAACACGCGACCATACCCCTGGGCTGACCGGTGCGTAGCAGGTTCAGGTACTTTTTTGCTGGAGATAGCATGCTGGAAAAATTCGAACGTTATCCGCTCACCTTTGGACCCACGCCGATCGAGAGGCTCGACCGCCTCGGCAAGCATCTGGGCGACAAGGTGGAAATCTACGTCAAACGCGAGGACTGCAACTCCGGTCTCGCGTTCGGCGGAAACAAGCTGCGCAAGCTCGAATACATTGTGCCCGACGCGATCGCGTCAGATGCCGATACGCTCGTCACAATCGGTGGCGTGCAGTCCAACCATACGCGCATGGTCGCTGCGGTCGCCGCCAAGATCGGCATGAAATGCCTCCTGGTCCAGGAGAGCTGGGTCCCACATGATGATGCTGTCTACGACCGGGTCGGCAATATCCTCTTGAGCCGCATCATGGGGGCAGAGGTGCGCCTGGTTGACGAGGGCTTTGACATCGGCATCCGCCGCAGCTGGGAAAAGGCACTTTATGAAGTCAAGGCAAGGGGCGGCAGGCCATATGCGATACCTGCCGGCGCCTCTGTCCACAAATACGGCGGCCTGGGCTATGTGGGGTTCGCTGAGGAGGTGCGTGCCCAGGAAGAGCAGCTTGGGTTTGCCTTCGACTATATCGTCGTCTGTACGGTGACTGGTTCAACCCACGGCGGCATGCTCGTCGGGTTCGCCAAGGATGGTCGACAGCGCAACGTGATCGGTATCGATGCCTCCGCCATGCCCGCCAAGACCAAGGCGCAGGTGCTTGGCATCGCCCAAAATACAGCGAAGCTCGTCCACCTCGGAGCGGAAATTGTCGAGGCAGACGTGGTGTTGTTCATGGACTACGCGTACCCGGGTTATGGCGTTCCATCGGAGGAAACCAAAGAGGCAATCCGTTTGTGCGCGCGGCTCGAGGGCATGATTACGGACCCCGTTTACGAGGGCAAATCGATGCAAGGGATGATCGACCTCGTCCAGAGGGGCTTCTTTCCACAGGGATCGAGGGTCCTCTACGCACATCTAGGCGGCGCACCGGCGATCAACGGGTACGGCTACACCTTTCGCAACGGCTGACGTTCGGCAGTCTGCGATTCCGCGGTCGCGCTCGAACGTGGGTAGGTAGCGTCGTTCGAGCGCTTGGCTGGAGAAGTGGAGGCAGCGACGGGCATCCACTAATTGGTACCATTACGTGCTGTCGGTGCTCAACGCCACGCGCATTGAGCGCATGCCGCCGTTGGCAACCGCGAGGCGAATTTTGACTCCGGGGCAAGAATCCACACGCGGCGGTGGCGGCACGAGGACCAAGCCGGCGAGTTCGCGCTTTCGAACTGGCGCCAAACTGCCACTGCTCGAGGGCCGAGGCCAGTCTAATCACAGGCGAGCCGTCCAAGCTCTCAAGAGTGATAGGGCGAAACCCGACAGCGGCAGAAGACATGTCGGGTTCACGACAATCGGCCGCATTTGGCCTCGTGGAGAATTTCAAAGCATTTCCCGCCGCTTACCGGAGCTGAGGGAATTGGCACCTCCGTTGCAGCTTGATGTGCGGCAACACGGTGAGAGCTTCGCTGAAGCAAGCCAGAGGGAGCGATGCCCTCGAGACCGTGTCCGATTTTGACTGGAAAATATTCCGCGACAAAAGAGACGAAAGGTGTGGAATGACTTTGGACACCAAGATGGAACTGCGTATGGGGTCCCCGGCTCCTGCGATCAAAGTGGAGAACTGGCTGCGTGGCGAGCCCCTCACGAACTTTCGGCCCGGCAAGGTCTACCTCGTTGAGTTTTGGGCGACTTGGTGCGGACCATGTGTCGACGCCATGCCCCATTTGATCGAACTGCAGGAGAAATATGAAGGCAGCGGATTTGAGGCGGTCGGAGTTGCCGCCTGCGAACAGGGTCCTACCGCAGACGAGGCGCGGACCAACGTGGATGCCTGGCTGACCGAGGAGTTCCCGAATCTGAATTATCGTATCGGGTTCGATTACATTGGCGAAATGAACAAGCTCTGGATGGATCCCAGCTCTTCGATTGGGATTCCCACCTCGTTCGTGGTCGACCGCGACGGCCACATCGCTTTTATCGGCCACCCGGCGGAACTCGATGACGTTTTGCCGAAAGTCCTTAACGGCAGCTGGCGCAGCAGCTATGAAGCGAAAGCCGCCGATGCAAAGCGCATCGCGCATAACCAACTTGCAGCGCGCGAAATGTCGCTTACCGGGCCGATATACGCCAAACTTGAGCCGGCGATGCAGGCCGAGGATTGGACGGCGGCGCTCTTGGCCATCGAAGAAGGCCTCGCCTTGATGCCAGACTCTTGTGAGTTCCGGCAGATTCATGCGGATCTTCTGCTTCACAAGCTGCGCGACATCAAGACCGGCATGCCGGTCATGCGAGAATTGGTCGAGGACGCGATCGACAAAACGTCCGACGCGGTGTCGTGGATGGCCTTGGCCCTCAACCAACTCTTCGATCCCACGATGGACAATTCCCATCTTCCGCGCGCGGAGCGCTTTGCGATGGGCAACGAGCTCTCGGAACAGATACTGGCACTCAATCCCCCGAACGGCGATGGCCCGTTTAAATACCTCCGGTACCTCCCGGTAGCTCAGTATTATTACGAGAGCGGCAACAAAGATCGCGCAATCGAGTTGATCGAGGTGGCACTGAAATCGGTGGACCGGCTGGGGCCAATTCCGGACCACACCAAACAGTACTATCTCACCTCGTTGCTCCAAGCCCTGGCCAACTACACGGGTGAGCCTGCCTGTCACGCGGGTCTCTGTGTGGCTCCGCAAAACAAGACTTCCGAAACTCAAAACGCTGTCACTTCCTGAGCAAGGATCGCGAAGGGCATGACAATTGGAATTGAACACCGGCAAATCCGCCCATCGAAGCTCTCTTCGCAGCAAGTATGTCGATGCAGCAGGGCGGCGGCTTGCGGAAGGTTGGATTTCAATTGCGTTGACCACCGGTCGGATCGCGGCGCAGACGATGTGCGCCGCGAATTCGCGCCGCAGGTCTCGCACTCGTGGACATGTCGAGGTCGGCCACGGGGCACTCTTGGGGTTGGCCCGCCCAAGCCATTCGTCGGCCACGCAAGCGGACCCGGAGTGGGCATCGCAGGAAAAGGAAATCGTACCTCGAAGACGAAGACTGAAATGACGAACAACGAAATTCCTCCGGTTGGCCCTGCTGTCCACGGGGACGACGAGGCCCTTGCTTCCCCGTTCGTCAAATGCCTCCTGCGGCTCATTCGTACTCAGGATTCCTTCGGCTTATGGGAAGGCCATTCGGATGCCGAGCTGCTGGCCGAGTTCATCATCACCAAGCAACAGCAACGTGCGGTACCCTTTGGCGGCGATCCCGATCCTGACGCGCTGTGGAGGCTCGACATGTTTACACCGCCGTAGCGCTTGCGATCGAGGAGCGCTCCGGCGTGTCGACGTCGCCAATAATTGGAATGAAGCCCCTGCGGGCTTCCAGCGGTTGGGCGTTCTGTCGAGACGTCCACCGGTTCGGCTTCGAGACTTTCCGCAAACTTGCTGAGGCCGGTACGAAACTGGTCGACGATGCGACTGCAGCCATTGAAGCCTAGCCCGAGATGGAGCGCATCAACAAAACCATTGTTCCAGGAAGGATCTATGTCAGACCTAGATAAGATGAGGAAGAAAGTCCGAAAGCTCCAGTTGCGTGCAGCTATTGCCAAGATGGCATTGCAGGACCTTGTCGAGGGTCTGCCGGGCAAGTGGGCCGACATACAGGAAGTCGCCGAGAAAACCCAAGCCGTTTATGCCGAGTTGGATGTTGCCAAGAGAGAACTCGCTTCAATGAAGAATTTAGGATGATGCGCACATTCACCACCCGTGACGGCTCCATTTGGATGCCGTCGTACCTGACCTCCATCGATAGCAAACCTGCATCGGCTGCTGCCGTTGTTTCAAGGTCTGCTCGCGCGATGTCATGCATCTTCACGGCGTTGATGATGCGGGTGAAATCCTCGCCCCTGCGATGACGAGGACGACGATTTCGACGGCAAGCTCAATCGCATGATCATGGTTGTCGATGATGCCGGCCGCTGCATAGGCTGCGGAGCCTGCGGCCGCGTCTGCCCCAAGAACTGCCAGACGCATGTTGCGGCCGACGAGCTCGCAACATGATCTGGCGAAAACCAGGAGAACGGCGTTGCACTTCATCTTTTTGTCGGCTCGTGGGGCTGGTCCTGTGCAGCAATGCGTCGATGGTTTACTTCGCTTTGGATTCGATCCGTGTGGCAGTCGTCACGACGCTGGCCTGTTCGCTGCTGCTTCAGGCCTGCTATTTCGGCTGCGTGCTCTTTTTCGCGGACGTCGATGATCTGTAGAACTGTTCATTCGCTCCGCAGAGGGCCGGCGAATCCAATCTCTTCCTAAGCCCGTTGGCCGTAATCGAAAGACACGGGGCCGGCGAGTTCGTGCTCAGCTGCCACTGTGCTAGCAAGGGAACGGAATCCAATCCCGGAGCAGATGGCCAGAGTTGAGCGAAGACTGCGGTCGGAGCTCCTGCGCTTCCGGGTCTCCAAGGGGACGACTTTGCGAACCGAAGGGACTTTGAACCGTTGACGTGGCCAGCGTGCGGTAGGTTGGGCCAGCGACAGGGATCCCGGCCGGCCGGGAAGCACCGCCCTCTCAATGTGCGTTGACTTCGCTTCCTTTGGCGAAATGTGGGTAACGGCGAGGGCCGCACTCTTCCCGGGCCGTCGACATTCCCGCCCTTTTGGTGCGTGCGCCGTTAGGCGCGACAATTCGGTGCCCGCGTGTAACTGCGCGCATTCGCCGAAGCTTAGACGTGGTGCATTCCCGCTCGCCCGTTTGGCGGACAGTTCCGGCCGTGCTGGTTTTGCCGCCTAACGCCCGCCGCTCGTCACTGCCACACCCCTCTCCGGCAACGGCTCGGCGCATCGCGCAAGCCGGTTTAGCGATCAGGCCAGGCCCTTCGCGAGTTCCAACGCCTGCCGTTCGAAGAGGCGGCGGTAAATGCCACCATCGAGATTGATCAGGGCGGCATGATCGCCGTCCTCCATGATGCGGCCACGGTCGAAGACGAGCAGCCGATCGAGCGAGCGGACCGTCGACAGCCGGTGTGCGATGACGAGTGTGGTTCGGCCCACCATCAACCGATCCACCGCTTGTTGAATGAGCACCTCGGATTCCGAATCGAGGCTCGATGTGGCCTCGTCCAGAATAAGGATCGGCGCGTTCGCGAGGAAGGCGCGCGCGATCGCCACGCGCTGGCGCTCGCCGCCGGAGAGCTTCAAACCCCTTTCGCCGACCAATGTCCCATAGCCCTTCGGCAGGGGCGCGATGAATTCGTGGGCACTTGCCAGTCGTGCCGCTTGCTCGATCTCGGCCTGGCTCGCGCCAGGCCGGCCATAGGCGATGTTCTCGGCAAGCGACCTGTGAAACAGGATCGGCTCCTGCTGCACGATCGCGATCTGCGAACGAAGGGACTCTTGGGTCACCTCCGAGACGTCCTGACCGTCTATCAGGATCCGGCCGCCGCTCAGGTCGTAGAGTCTCTGGATCAGCTTCACGAATGTTGTCTTGCCGGAACCGGAGGGTCCAACCAACCCAACCCTTTCGCCAGCTTCAATCGACAGCGAACATTCGCTATAGAGCGGCAGGGGATGGTTGGCGTAGCGGAAGTGGACGTTCTCGAAATCGATACGGCCGTTCGTGATCCGGATCGGCTTGGCCTCTGGACGATCGGCAACATCCACCTGCTGATTGTGGATGGCCACCAGTTCTTCCATATCATTAACCGAGTGCTGCACGTTGCGGACATGCATGCCGGCATCACGCAGATAGCCCTGCAGGACGATGAAGGACGTGAGAACATATGCTATCTCGCCCGGCGTTGCCTGTCCATGCGACCACAGAAGCAGGGCATATCCGACCACCGCCACCCTGAGCGCAACCAAAGTTACGCCTTGGGTTGAGCCGATGATCGTTCCGCGCACCCAGCTCCGGCGCGCGCGGTGCCGCCATTTCGTCATGATATTTGCAAGCCGCTCGTCTTCGCGAACCTCTGCGCCGAAGCCCTTGACCACAGCGTTGCAACTGACCGCGTCCGCAAGCGCGCCGCTGAGCCTTGTGTCCCATCGGTTGGCAAGGCTCGCCGCTGGCGCGACATAGCCGAGCGACAGCGAAATCGAAAACGCAAGGTAGACGAGAGAGCCGCAAGCAAAGATCACGCCCATGACCGGCCAGTGCCAGCCGAGCAGCACCGTCGAGCCGATCAAGATGACAAACGACGGGAGCAGCGTGACGAGTATCGTGCTGTTGAGGAGGTCGAGCGCCCACATGCCGCGCGTTATCTTGCGCACTGTCGAGCCGGCGAAGCTGTTTGCATGCCAGTCTGTCGAAAAGCGCTGCACATGATGGAACGCTTCGGTCGCGACGTCGGAAATCATTTTCAACACCAGGTCGCTCAGGCCAATGAAGGCGACGTGGCGCATGGCAATGCCACCGAGTGCCAATGCAATCGGTACAGAGAATGCTGCAACAGCTGAATCCGAAGCTGGTGCTGCCGCATTAGCAGCACGAGAAACAGCGTCGATGAGTCGGCCAGAATAGAGCGGCATCAACACGTCAGCCAGCGTGGAGGCGAGCATCGCGGTCATGATGATCGCGAGCCGGGCCGGCTGCCTGTTCCAGAGGCGAACAGTGAAGGCGAAAACGTCGCGACAAGTGGCGCCGCGCCCATGGACGGGGAAACGTCTCATAGTTTCCAAGCGGGCGCATCAACACGCTCGGTCCCAAAGACGATAAAAGACAAAACTGGAATTTCGACCTCCCCCATAACAGCATCAATTTTGGCGGGCAGCTCTTGCCGCCTCACGACGGTGAGTTCAAAAGTCGTGCCAACTGAGCGGGAACATCCGAAGGACAAATTCAGCAGGTTACCGAGCCTGGAGAAAGTCAGCCGCCATCCAGTCGATACGATTGCTACGGCTGCTCAACTCGGGAGATTGGAAAAGAAGGTCGATGTATCGATTGAATTTTGAGCTTGTTCTTGCCTCGATCAAATAAGTACAGTTGCAATGCAGCTTTCTCAGGCCCGGCACTTAGGTGCTGATTTCAAAAGCGCGCCGCGAATACTTTCCTGCCCATATTCCGTCAATCGAATGCTCGACTGTCGGATTGTGCGCTCCCCGACACAGTGCTGTCGGTTCGCCTCCTGGGTACCTCCCCCGTCGATTGACGACCTGAAGGAGAAGCTTCGCTCGCAAGCTGGCACGACTCTTGAGGGTACTCCAGGTGGCGGAAGGAACTCCGGCTCGAGTCCCGTTGACTTCGGATGTTGCGAGGCTGGGTTGGAGCAAACTGTGCACCAATGAGAACGCAATGAAGGAGACATCATGGAACTCCGGCGGATTGCGGTGGAGTTAGACCTATTCCTCAAGATGACTGATGATGTCGCTCAATCCGAACAGTTGTTCGAACTGTTGTCTGCGTTTGCGCTGAATTTCGATTGCCCGTGGATTGCCTATGGGCCGCTCGCATCAGAGAGGGCTTTCAAGCCGAACCGAGAGGGTTCTGTGGTGATGTGGAATTATCCTGCTGAATGGCAGGAGCGCTACTCGAGAATGGGCTATGCCAAAATAGACCCCCTCATCAAGAAAGGTCGAAAGGAGGCGGGACCCTTTCGATGGAGCGAGGTGTATACTGATGAAAACATAACTGAAGATGGACGCCGCGTCTTGGACGAAGCAGCAACATTCGGCTTGAGGTCAGGCGTTACCGTCCCATTACATGGCCCTGGTGGCAGCTTTAGGTTTGTGAGTTTTGCTCAATCCTCGGACTGCGAATTGCAGAATAGAGCGATCACCTACCTGCAAATGGCCGCGCTGCGGTTTCATCGGATGGTTACGAAGTTCGACACTACGACTGCGTCGGAACGAGCTCATAACCTGTCTCCGAGAGAAATAGAGTGCATTGATTTGGTGTCACAAGGAAAATCATCTTGGGAAATAGGAACTATTTTAGGCAGATCACGAAATACGATAGATTTCCATTTAAAAAATGTAATGCGGAAGTTGGATGCGACCAGCAGAACGGTAGCTGTTGTAAAAGCTTTGAACCTTGGGATTATCCAACCGCCGTAGGTGCGCAGCTAGTTCTCCGCCCGTAGTAGCGCGCGTGATAGCCGAGACGCTCCGGCGTGCGCTCGCTCTTCGAAGCACCCAGCGCCTCGTCCATCTCGGCCTCGAGCACCTCCTGCATCACGGCGCGAATCACCTCGTGCAATCCATCCGGCTTCGAAAGCAAAATGTCGTTGACGCTGCTACGGCGGATTTATCTTCAGGCTTGGTCCTGGTGGCGATGCTGAGTTCGCTTCGCTGAGATTGGGCGGTCATGACAGGGTGGTGTTCAATGTCACCGATTCCTGGAAGAAATTACCATCCGTATTAAGCGACTGACGATGAGTGATGTGTGTCCAAAATCTGACAGCTGTCAGAAAACATTTCGGGTTCAATACAGCGGAGCGTCTTAGCCCTGTCGGGCTTTTCGAAGCCTATCTCGCAGTAACTGCGCGCCAGGCGCACTAGCTCGGCCTTTGCTGGTCGATGTGCGGCAATATAGTGTGAGGGCTGACCCGCATGAGAACACGGAACTCGCTCGATGAAGGATGATCGACGGCATCCAGAAAGCTTCTCTCCGGCGGGTTCGAGGGTGCTGCGCGCGCATCTCGGCGACGGGCCAGCGACCAACGGTTGAGGCTACATCTCCGGAGCGAGTGATGCCTCGAAAGATGCAATGCTGTCTCTGGTCCGACGCGCTGGAAGTTTGTGAAGGGTCGGCCCGGCAAATCGGTGAACCGGGCGGCTTAGGCTGCCAAAAAGGGTAGATGTCTGCGTTGCCTCGGTAGATCAGCAGGCGGTATCAGAAAGCCAAAGGCACACGCACACCATCGTGGCGCTTCGCAGGAAGTAGATGGGAGTAATCACCAGTGATTTTACCGGAACTTCGCTCAGCAAACACAGCCGGCAGGGTTTTGGAGATAACGACGACCACGGGATGCGTCGTAGGATGTTCATATTGTCCCCAGGACAAGTTCGCGGTCCGGCAAAGAAAAGTGTCTCATGCGAGTCATCTGGATCTTGAAGATTTCAAGCGGTGTCTGGCCCGCGTACCGACTTCCGTCGACATTGGTTTTGCGGGATACTCCGAACCTTGGCTCAATCCGGACTGTACCGAAATGGTGGAGCACGCCTTCGCCAAAGGCCATGGCATCAGGATTTTTACGACGCTGGTGGGAATGAACGGGCAGGACCTGCAGCGATTGCAAGCCTTGCGCTTGGGCGTATTCGTGGTCCATGTTTTCGATGACGGCACCTACATGAACAGCCGCCTGGTCGGAGACAAGTATCGCGATCTGGTTCGTCAACTCGTCGACGCGGACATCCCCTTGATCCGATTCGTGGCCTTGGGCGAGCCCCACCCAGATATAGCCGACATTATTCCTACCGAAGCCCTGATAAAAGCGCGGCCGGTGAGCAGTAGGGGTGGAAGCGTCGACCCTAAGATCGTTGCACCACGTCAGCCAGTGGTCGGAGCCCTAACCTGCGTGGACGCACGACAGTATCGGAATGTTCTTCTTCCAAACGGCGACGTTACCCTGTGCTCTATGGATTTTGAACGGCGTCACGTATTGGGCAACCTTCTATATGAGGGTTACTCCGCTCTGTTTGAAAAGCCAGTTTTTCGCGAAATCGTCGACCGCATGAATGGAGCAGATGGTTTTCTGCTTTGCAGGATGTGTGAATTCGCCGACCCAAACGACCGGACCTGAGTGCATGCCGGCCGAGAGGGCGTGCCTGGCAGTGCGGATGGCCCCACGACAGATGCACCTGCCCGCGACGCCATCGTGTTTTCACGTTACGCCAGTATGTTCCTGTAGGCGCGGCAGTGGGCCTCGAGCATTTCGGAGACGAGCTCATCGAAAGGTCTTCGCCTTCCAACCGAGCTTGTCGGCCTGCCTAGCTTGAGGTAACGCCGATCACAGGTCAACCATCGGTCGGATGGAAACAGTGTTAGTCGATCCCGATCAGAGCTTGATTGCTTACTCACGGCTCACCTCGTCAACGCCTTCACCCTCCCGGACGATCTCCTTTTCGACTCGCCTGAAGGCAGCAGCCCAGCTGCGGCCGGGGATGGTTGCCGTCGCGGTAGTGGACGTTCTCGAAACCGATGCGGCCCTTCGCCAGCGCGTCTCCCGGTTGCTTCCGCCTGGCCTACGAACGGGCTTTCCGTCAAGGGGGTCCACGGCGGCCCCGCCCTCTTGATCCGGCGGCTCGGGCCAGTCATCGCGCAAGAGATCGGAATCCGCATTCTTCTCAAAGAGAGCGTGGCTTTCGCTGTGTCATCGGTCATCAAATAGTTTCTTGAATCAGGTTGGTGTCCGCAGCCCGAGGTTGAACGGCGAATATTGATGACCGCCGCGAAGCCGCTCGCTCGCTACGGCGCTATTGAGGAGCGCGCTCGCGAGCGGCTTCGCTACCGCCGAGCGACACAACCTCTGGCGACGCGACCCTGCTGATCTCCTTGGACTCATTCATTTGTCCGGAGCGCTATGGGCAGCGAAGGGTGGGTACGTCAACTACCTGATGCCATAGTAGCGATGCTTTCGCGGAAGCTTTAGAAGCCATCCTGTTGCAGCACATTCGAAAGCATCCGAATGGAGGGCAACGCAACCCAACAATATTTGATGAGGATGCCGGCATCACCAGACCAAACCCAGACCAAACAAAGCTGCCTCCGGCATTCTGCTTCAACGTTAAGCGACGAACATCTGCCGCAAACCACTAGCCATTAAACAGCTCTCTTCTTTGAAAGACTATGTGCAGAGGACTTGATATGGACACCGACGCTTTCACGGCTCATGAATCTAACGTTCGTCGTTATTGCCGGGCGTTCCCCACCGTCTTTACGAAGGCCCTTGGGGCGACGATCTGGGACGAGACGGGTAAGCCCTTTATCGATTTCCTGGTGGGTTCCGGCGCACTCAACTACGGGCACAACAATCCGGATATTATGGCGCCAGCGATTGAATATCTCGTCGGTGAGAACATTCTTCTGTCGCTTGATATGCATACGGCGGCAAAGCGTGACTTCATTGAAGGGTTCGTCGATTGGATCCTGAAACCCAGAGGCCTTTCGTACAAGATTCAGTTTCCCGGGCCGACCGGCACGAACGCCAACGAAGCGGCGCTGGCGCTGGCGCGAAAATACACCGGCCGCTCGAGCGTCATGGCCTTTACGAATGCGTTCCACGGCATGTCGCTCGGCTCGCTAGCGGTGTCGGGCTCGGCCTCAACCAGGGAACTGGGAGGCGTCGCTCGCCACGATGTGATCCGTGTTCCCTATGAGGGCTATCCGAGCCAAGCTTTCGATTCCGCCAGTTACATCGACAGCGTTTTGAGCGACCCGGGGAGCGGCATAGAAAAGCCTGCCGCAATCATTCTGGAGACCATCCAGGCAGAAGGCGGCATGAACGCCGCATCCGCAGCTTGGCTCACGGAAATTCAGCGCATTTGCCGTACTCACGGCATTGTTTTTATCGTCGACGATATCCAGGCGGGCGCGGGCCGAACTGGCGATTTCTTCTCATTCGAGTCCGCGAAAATCGAACCGGATATTGTGTGTCTTTCCAAGTCCCTAAGCGGTTCAGGTAGCCCGCTGTCTATCGTTCTGATTCGACCCGACTTGGACATATGGAAGCCCGGAGAACATAGCGGGACCTTCAGAGGCAACAATTTCGCCTTCGTGACGGCAGGAGCCATGTGCAAGATGTGGTCGGATAGGAAATTTACTGCAGGTGTCGAGCGGACAGCCGTCAGGCTGCAAACGCACCTCGATCGCCTGGTTGCGAAATTTCCAAGATACATCGAACAGAAGCGCGGCCGCGGTCTGATGGCCGGCCTGAAATGCCGTTCACCGGCAGTTGTCGGCCGCGTGCACGATGTCGCGTTCGAAAATGGCCTTCTTATCGAATCCTCGGGGCCAAATCGCGACGTTATCAAAGTCCTCCCGCCGATAACCATCACCGATGCCGAACTCGATCGTGGCATCACCATCCTTGAACACGCACTACAGGAGCAAGACAATGCCTAGTCAGATATCTCAAGTGCCAGCCATCTCGCCGGTTTCGATCAAAGAACGGACCGGGTCGATCAACACGGCGGAGATCATCTCGGTCCTGAAAGGTGAGCTCACCGCTCTGCACATCAAGCAAGCTTTCAGCACCGAAGTAGCCGAGGAGATCACCACGAACTTTATTGGAAGCTCCGGTCTCAGAGAGCGTAAAGATGGTGTGCCCGGACAATATGTCGGCGCATCTCACTACAGGAAGGATGCAGCCACCTATTTCGCAGACGCCGAAAACGCGCGGCCGTACGTCGATGCCCTTTTTAAGAATTTGGTTGACCCGGTTCGAGCAGTATTCGGGGCGTTGAAGCGAGAGCTTCACAACCAGGGAATCGAATTGCGGCTAGCCCGTTCCGAACACGGCCAGGCCAATGTTTGTCGCGGCCTCAGTTGGTCGGGCACAGGCACGTTTTCCTTGGATCCCCACGACGACGTCGCTCAAGTCTTACGTGCTGGCGATGATTACGAGCTTTCTGCGGTGGCGCACAATACGGTCGCAGCGCTCAACCTCTATCCCAGCATGCCTGAGGAAGGCGGCAATCTGAAGCTCTGGAGCCACAAGCCGACGGTTGCGGACCGGATATCGCAAGGTGTGGAGACCACTGGATATCCCTATTCGGCAGCCTATCTGGAGGCCGTCCCTTGCCGCGAGTTCGAGCTCAAAACTGGGGATATCGCCCTAATCGATGGCGGCTTCGTTCACGGGGTTACCGGTCAATCAGGCAACGGAAAGCGTCGCGTGCTGCTGAATTGCTTTTTCGGATTTGCGCGGCCAGATCTTGTTCTCTGGTGGACCTGAAATAGGACGTGGCACCGTAGGCCGTCGGTCAGCATGGTCGACGAGGCACATCTCGATGAACTGCGCCAGCTGCGGCCGTTGCGGGCGCTGGCGGTGGAAATCCACGAGAACTGGCTCGAGGCGACCCGCTATCTCAACATGGAGCATCTGCGCGAGCACAAGAAGGAGAGCCTGAGGGCATTGGCCGCCTGAGCACCGCCCGCGTGTCCGCCGCTCCGCTAGGCACGGGGGCTGCGCGGCGGACACGCCAACGTCACCGCTGAATGCCACGCCATTTTTGCTGATGGGGTGGATGCCAGCCTTCTCCGACGGCATCGCAATGTGCCAAAGTTTGTGGTGTTAGCGCCACGCAAAGGAGAGGCAGGCATCGATGGAAAAGGTTACCATCATTGGGGTCGATCTGGCAAAGAAGGTCTTTCAGCTGCACGGGGCGGCAGCTGATGGATCGGTTGTGTTCCGCAAGAAGCTGTCGCGCCTGCAGTTTTGCAAGTTCATGGCGAGTCAACCGGCATGTGTCGTGGCGATGGAAGCGTGCGGCAGCTCGCACTACTGGGCCCGTCAGATGGCTCGGCTTGGCCATGAGCCAAGACTGATTGCCCCGGCCTATGTCAAACCGTTCGTCAAGCGGCAGAAGAACGACGTCGCAGATGCGGAGGCGATCGTCGAAGCAGCGCAACGACCGACAATGCGCTTTGTCGAACCGAAGACCAAGGAGCAGCAGTCCCGGGCTATCGTGTTTCGCACCAGAGAGCAGTTCGTGAATCAGCGAACCGAATTGGTGAATGCGCTGCGCGCGCACCTCTATGAGTTCGGTTATGTTGCTCCGCAAGGCATCGGCCACCTGCCACGTCTGGCAGAGATCGTCGAGGACGAGAGCGCAGACCTGCCGGATCTGGTCCGCGACATCTGCAGCGCTCTCCTTGACCAAATCGACCAGTTGAGCAGCCGGCTCGCGGCATTGAAGAAGACGATGGACACGCTGTCCAAGCAAGCTGCAACATCTCGGCGGTTGCAAACCATGCCCGGTGTCGGCCCTATCGCTGCCCTTGCCATTGAAACCTTTGCGCCGCCGATGGAGGCTTTCAAGTGCGGTCGCGATTTCGCCGCCTGGCTCGGGCTGGTCCCTCGGCAGAAGTCGAGCGGCGGCAAGCAACGATTAGGGAAGGTATCGAAGATGGGCCAGCGAGATATTCGGCGGTTGCTCATCATCGGCGCCATGGCTGTGGTTCGATGGGCGTCTCGGAGGCGCGCGCCCGACGGTTCCTGGCTTGCCCGCTTGATGTTGAAGAAACCGCGCATGCTGGTGGCAATCGCGCTGGCCAACAAGATGGCGCGTGGCATCTGGGCCATGCTGACGAAACAGGAGGACTACCGGAATCCGGCGACGTTGCCTGCGTGATTTGCAACAACGCACCTGAGACCGGGACGTCGGAGATGTGAGGAAGGCGTGAACTGCATGGGCAAATGATCGATCAGATCGGGGTCAGGAAAACCAGAGTCAAGTTGAGAGCCCACGCAAGCTCGCTTTGCTGATTTGGACCTGATCCGCGCATCACCATACCGGCCCGCGGCACATGGAACGGCCGCAAATCAAGGCCTGACACATGACCGCACTCGATCACACGTCCAATGCTTCAGGTTCTTCCTTGCAAAATGGCTGGCATCCACACAAGAACTTGACGCACACAATTCACCAGGCGACGGCGCATCGCAGACTGCAGGGCGCTCCAGATGATTGAGCCGGAATCTTCTCGTCCATCACGCGCGCCACCTCCCGTTGACCGGTGCGCTCGGCTGCTCTCAGATTGTGCAGACGCCGATGGGCCGAGGACTCCACGACATAACGACTCGTCTACGCCAACCTCGTCGAGGTTCAGGCGCACTGTCAGCTTTGCCGCATCAGGAGCGTCTCTTCGGCCAGCGCCTGCCATGGTGGCATCTGCGCGGTCTCTGTGCGCTGGCGCAGCTTGAACCCTCCGATGACGCGTGGTCGGCCCTGGTGCTGTGCCCCGAATCCTATTCGGCCGTTCCGTCCTGCAGCAAGTCACCAAGACCCCAAGTACTGGGGCAGTTGCGCCACGCGGTTCAGACCGCGCCCGCAGCGGAAAACCTCCCGGTCAGCCTTCTCGATCACCTCATGAATGTGAACACAACCCGGCCCGAGGATGCGATGGACGAAAACTCGCGTTCCCCAGGTCCGTGGGCGTTGTCTCATCGTGTTGTTCAAGACTGCGAGGCCGCATTCGTGGGTCGACTATGAGACCCGGCAGCCATAACGGGATTATTGGCGCAATCCGCTTCGTCGCAATTCGGGTTGGGGGCTCAGCGGCCTTACAGAAAAGACCGAGACTCTAATCGTCGCCGGACGACACTTCGGCGGCGCTCACCGCTTCCTCCAGTTCGATGATCCCGAGGCTTACCGCCTTCATAGCAGCGACCGTTCTGCTGCCCGTGTCCAATTTCCGCATTACGTTTTTTATATGAAAATTCACAGTGTTTTCGGACCTGTTAAGTATTCGTCCTATCTCCCACGACGATTTCCCTCTGGCTGCCCAGAGTATGCACTCTATTTCCTTTTCGGAAAGGACGGGCACTTCTTCGAGTTGGGGGCGTTCCATAATTCCTTCTCCGCAACCGTTTGCACCGAATATTGCGAGCGGCGCACAAAGCTGCGGCTAAGGCTCGGCGCGCCGTCCTTGGCAGGTCGGCGTTAAAGCTTTAGCACGGAGTTTCCCCTCGGTGAGTTATCGGAACGTAAAATTATATTGATATTTATATTGCACAACTTAAAAATGGTGAAACATCTTAGATTCTGGATAGTTGTGAATGGGATTACCGAAAGTCTGTCCGACGCAGTTGATAAGGTGGGCTTGGCTCTGGCCCGCCCGCCAACCCGACGGGAGGACGAACATCTCGCGGGCAATCCTTTCGACTTGCATTGGGAAAATCAACCTCACTTCCGGTCCTCGTCGCTTGAATCGGCGGTCCCCGCGGTCGCGTGTATGTCGCGTCCGAGGCCTTCTTGGAACCTGCCGGATGCCACATGCCAATGGACACGCGGTGTCGACCGGCAGCTACGCCATCTGATTCCGGCTCAGATCAGTCTGGCGATACGGTCCATGATCGAGAGTCGGCTCTCGCCACAGTATTCTCACCGGGCGCCTGCACTGATGAGGCACGAACCGTCTTCAACAGTTCGTCTCGTGTCAGCCAAACGAGCCAATCGTCGTCATCTATCCCGTGCGCGGGCAAGTGCAGGACTGATCCGTGTGGCTCCTGATGTAGATACCCATATTGATTGACAACGCCTTTTTGGATGTGCCAATCGGCAACCAGCGCATAGATGAAGTCCGGCGACCATTTAGCCCAGGCTAGTCCAAATGCAATGCGACCGATAAAGGTAGAGAGACCGCGGCCTCTGAAGTCCTCGCGCAACCAGATGTCGCCATGATAGGCGACCAGCCCAGTCATGCTGCGGCCAGTGGGCGCATCGCAGCGAGACGAGGAAGACCCGGCTATGAAGGTAGGATCCGCGAACCAGGCTCTCAACGACCCAAGGTGCTCAGCAACGTCTGTGTTGGATAGATGATATAGACGCATTGCTTGTACGTGCGCTACTCTTCCATCCTGATCACGCCCGACGATCCAAAAGGCCTTTCCAGGCGGAAGATAAGAACAGTCGGGACGGAAGCTTGGATACGTTGGTGACTTCCCGGGAAGTCTGCTGGTGATCCCAACGTACTCTTCAAAATCTTCGCCCATGGTAATGTGAAGGCCCATCTTGCGCCCCAACTCGTCTGCCGCACAGATGCACCTCGCAAGCTCTAGGGTCGTGACGTTGCTCTGCATGCCGATGCACCCTTCAGTGCGCTGAACACACCGTGGCTTCTAGAGCTTGCGGGAAAGCACTGATACTACGGCATCTAGTGGTTGACGCGTCCGCTTATAGGCGGGAATGACTTTTAGCATGAGGAACAGCAAGCGCACGGAACATAGGATATCCTTCGGGATCGTCGCTCGTCCGAGCGCCACGCCGTAAAGGCGGGCCGCACACGGTCTCGCCAGGGGGGCGCGTAACGTGCCGGCGCGAGCTGGAAGAAGATCGGCCAGGTCGCATCGGTGGGATGACTGCAAGATAGCGGCTAAACTTGACGAAATTGCTGCGTCGTAGGCAACAGTTGCGGAGCCGCTGCGTTCTTGTTGTGCGTCGGCGTTGAGGGCTCGCCTCGGCCTTCGGTAATTTCCGTATCTGAGGAGTTTAATTCAAATTACCATCTCTCAGAAAGGAACCCCCACGTGACTCGCCCATCACGCGGCCATCTCGACATTCACTCTGCTTGTCATCCTAGCTGATTCTCGGCCTCTTACCAACTACTAGGGTGTAGTGTGGATTTCCTACGGCACCATCACGTATTTAGCTGCCTGACGAGTGATCCTCTGCTGGGGGAGCCTAAATAGTGCCCCGTTATCCCTCGTCTGAGCATCATGTGGATAGTGGGAGGCTTGTGTGGTTTTCGATTATATCGTGATCGGTGGCGGTTCCTCTGGATCCGTCGTGGCGAGCAGGCTCTCCGCCGATGGACATCGCGTACTGCTCATCGAAGCCGGTCCTGATACGCCCCCGAATGCCGTCCCTGATGACATCTTGGAAGGCAACCCAACACGTGCTTACTTCAATCCTGATTATCAATGGCCTTTACTCGACGCGACCACAGTCCGGGATGGCCGCAAGCCCATTCATTACGAGCAGGCCCGGGTGATGGGCGGCGGCTCCAGCATCAATGCTCAGGTGGCCAACCGCGGTGGTCCCGAAGACTACAATGACTGGGTCTCGAGCGGTGCAGCGGGCTGGAGTTGGGAGGAGGTTCTACCCTACTTCCGTCGCCTCGAATGCGATCTGGATTTCGGCGGCGAATTTCACGGCAAGGCTGGTCCGCTGCCAATAAGCCGGGTGCGGCAAACAGATTGGTCCGGCTTTATCCGAGCGGTATCGAGAGCGTATGAAAAGGAGGGTCTTCATTTCAGGCCGGACTTCAATGGTGAATTTGGTGACGGATACTCGGTTGTTCCCTTGACCAATCGAAACGGGCATCGCGTTTCCGCTGCGATGGCCTACTTGTCCGAGAGCGTCCGCTCCCGACACAATTTGACAATCTTGCCCGAAACGACGGTTGTGCGGCTGGCCTTTTCAGGCCGCGCCATTACGGGGGTCGAGACGGAAAACAACTTCGGCCAGCAGTCGTATCTCGCTTCAAGCGTGATCCTCTGCGCAGGAGCTGTCCACTCCCCCACCATATTGATGCGCTCCGGGGTCGGCCCGGCCGAGCAACTGACAAATCTCGGTATTCCGGTTGTGGCAGATGTAAGAGGTGTGGGCCAGAACCTTCAAGAACATCCAGGGATCGCCGTTTCTGCGTATTTGAAACCATGCGATCGCATGGCGCCCAATGTGAGCGGCCACATCCAGATGCACGCCCGTTACTCTTCGGGCTACAATGGGTGCCCGTCGACGGACATGGCAATATCGGGAGTTGCCAAGTCGGCCTGGCACCCGCTGGGCAAGCGCCTCGGCTCCCTCTATTTGTGGGTCAACCGAGTTTACTCGACAGGAACGATCGTGCTCAAGGATCGCTCTCATACCGTAGAGCCGCAGGTAGATTTCAACTGGTTGAGCGACAAGCGGGACGCCGATCGACTGAAGCACGGATTCTGTTTCATGGCCCGCCTACTGAAGCAGGATTCCCTGTCGGCGGTCGCGCTTGACCCGTTTCCCTCAGCTTGGAATGCACGAGCGAAGCAGGTCAGCAAGGTCAATTGCGTTAATTACGGGCTCACCTCGGTGCTTGCTTTGCTTATGGACAGTTCTCCACGCTTTCGCCGCGCCCTCATTAGCCATGTCATAACCGATGGTCATAGCATTTCAGATCTGATCAAAAACGAGGAGCATCTCGACCGATTTGTCCGACAGAATGTGACCGGCAACTGGCATCCGACTTCGAGCTGCAAGATAGGGCAAGCCTCCGACCCTGCTGCGGTGACTGATCCGTCGGGCCGGGTTCGGGGCGTTTCGGGCTTGAGGATTGCCGATGCTTCGGTGATGCCGTTCTGCCCCCGCGCCAATACAAACATTCCGACGATCATGGTGGCTGAGAAGATGGCTGACGCAATTTTAAAAGAAGACCGGGAATCATCAGCGAAAAGGTGATCAAAAATCTTCTTGTGGCCGGATTCGTTTTTCGCCAAGCGATCGAGGTTTATGAGCTGTCAAATGCCAGACAATTCCCGAAGAGGTAGAACTTGCCGTTGCTTTCACTCACACAAGTTTGGCAATTCCGTCCCTATCAACATGCCTACTGATGCTTGCTGTTGCGCATTGCCAACGCACTGGAACGTGGCGGTCATTCGTCTGTATCAACATCGCGATACGGGCTGGGTGTACGCCGTCCACACCCGGGCCAGCGTGAATTTGGGCAGATCTCGCGCACATCATCGAACAGGCTTTCGCATTTGCAGGAAAGTGCTCATCGTCCCTTCCTGAACTCGAGGGGGGTCACAAACCTCGCCTGCTACGGATGTTCAAGGACGGTTAAGTACAACTGTACAGTAATTTCGCATATTCTTAACATATTTTGTGTTGCGCCGGTGGGAAATCTAGAGGATATTCGCTGCGACAGAGAATAGATCTGTTTATGTAAAACAAGCTTTTCGCTTAAGTGGCCCCACAGGGGCACAGCACCGACGGAGGAGCGACTATGACTACGCTACCGCAAATCTCATTGGCGAAACTGTCATCCGATGCAACGCGACGTGAAGAGCAACAGCGATTATGCACGGCCTGCGAGGAGTACGGATTCTTCTACCTTATCGAGCACGGAATCCCGAAAGAACAGATTACACAAGCGATCGACGCTTCCCGGCGCTTCTTCGCGTTGCCCCTGGCTACGAAGGAACGCTATGGTCACGCCTTTCAAAACGTCCACCCCACCACCGCCCGTGGATACAGTCCGTTGCACGGTGAAATGCTGCATCCCGAGGCCGGGCCGGACCCAAAGGAAATGTTTGACCTCGGTATCGAGAATGAAAGCGACCGGCGTCCATTTGCCGGACGCACACGCCTTCCGGACGACGCCTTAGCTCCAGGTTTCGCGCGGAGCCTCCTTGCTTTGCAGGCTACCGTGCTTAACGGCGTCGTCCCGCAGCTCGGGAACGCGCTGGCCGACCTGCTCGATATGGAAAAAGGCTGGTTCCGACGCCATTTCAGCCCGCCGACGGTTCTGCAACGCGTGATCCGATATCCATCTACCGGTGGCGCGGCCGCTAAACATACCGACAATGGCTTTTTCACGCTGCTGCTGCAGGAGGAACTCCCCACGCGCTCCTTGCAGGTGTGGTTCCACGAGCGTTGGATACCGGCGCCAAGCCTCCCCGACAGTCTCGTGGTCAATCTGGGCGACATGCTTCAGGCCTTGAGCGACAACCGGTTCAAGAGTACGCCGCATCAGGTCGTGCACAGTGGTCCTGCCGAACGAATTTCCCTGCCCTTCTTTATCTATCCCGACATCGACGCTCGCCTGACTTCGCGGCAAGGCAATCACACCTTTGGTGTCGCGGAAATGATGCTGCGCAACTACGAGTCAATATGGGAAAAGGGGAATGGCGCCGGGCGCGCGCGAGAGTTGCAGTAGGTGTTCGGCTTTTTGAAGCGTGAGCAAACTACGGCGACGACGTAGCACACGCCGACGTGATCCCCTAGAAGAACTCTCCGAGAAGCAATTCGTGCCGCCGTCGCGTCTAACGCGGCGGCCTTCTAGGCTCGAGGAATGAGGCACCTGGTACTGGCGTATTGTTTGAATTGTGCCCGACGAGAGTTCAGCAGGTTCCCCGGTCGGATTTCCGTTCGTGCCACTGCGCTGAGGCTTCCGAAAGAGAGGCGGAGCGACTACCGCCGGATGGAGCCCGTACGCTGAAGATGTAGGTGTATTCGTCTGCGATCTACTCAACCTTGGAATTGAAGTTGCAACCCTGGCTACACCATCATTAGCCGTCCAAGAGGCGTGTGACATTTCCTCCTCGAACGGTTGTAGTTAGGTCAGATAGTCCTGATAATATTAAGGGACAGGAGAGTGTCATGGGCGTAAACCATGATCTAAATAGCACATTGCAAGCAACGCAGAATTGGATCAGCGATCTGATGTGGAGACTTCGCTGGCAGGATCGGGAGCGGGTCTACCGAGCTCTGATTGCGACCCTGCACGCCCTGCGTGACTGCCTGGATCGCGACGAGGCGGTTTACATGGGGGCACAGCTGCCAGCTTTACTGCGCGGTTTTTACTACGAGGGTTGGAATCCCACCGGCCGACCCAACGGAAGAAATCGTAACTCGATTCTAGACAGGATCCACGACAGCGTCCACCATGACGCAGCGGTGGATCCGGAAGAGGTTGCCCGCTCGGTCCTAGCCCAATTTGTGGACCGCCTACCTGCAGCAGAGGTCGAAAATGCCAAAGCCACCAGTCCAGGTGTGCTGCATGACCTTTGGCCAGTCTGAGAGGTCTGCCCATGAGCATCCAGCCAACGGCTTGGGAGCGTTCTCGAGGAAACCGGCTTTGTTGTGCTTCTTACAATTCCGCAACTAAGCAACTGAGGCAATTCCTGGGATCTAGAAGTTTTAGCTCTTGGCTGTAGCGTGTCCGACCGATTCATCGCTTAGAGCAAGGCTAATAGTCGGCCTATATGCGTACACAGCGAGAAAAAGCCGATTTCCCGCGCTTATAGGCAGGGATTCGTGCAAAGCGGCCGATTTATGCTGCTACATTCATGAAATGGATACGGAGCAGTTGGTACCAAAGGCCAAGGAGTCTGGGCGTCTCAGGATCGTTATTTGTTTGTGAGACTATTGGCGAAATTGAGCGTGATCTGGGAGGAACTACAGATGTACAGGTGGAAACAGGACGAGATCAGGAATTGGCCCTTAAGACGTGCAATCCTGAGGGGAATTGCTGCACTCGGGATAGCGACGATGGCACTCGCCTCGTTTTCCGGTTCGGCTTCGGCGCAGTCGCTGCTCGAGAAGATCAAGAACGGAGAGACGGTCCGGATCGGCTTCTCCAACGAGGTTCCCTGGGCGTATCCTGGCGAGAACAACGAGCCGCTCGGCTTCGTTAATGCGATGACGATCGATATCCTGAAGAAGCTGGGCACGACCAAGGTCGAGCCGGTCGTGACCGAATGGGGCTCGCTCATTCCCGGCCTGCAGGCGGGTCGCTTCGACATCATCACGGGTGGGATGTACATCCTGCCGGAGCGCTGCCGCAACGTGCTGTTCACCGAACCGATCGTCAAGGCCACCGACGCGCTGATTGTGCCGAAGGGCAACCCGGAAGGACTGCACTCCTACGAGGATCTGCGCGACAAGGGCCTTACCTTCGTCACGGGCGCGGGCTACAGCGAAATCGAGCTCATGCACAAAATCGGCGTCCCTGACGACAAGATCATGCAGGTCGCCGGCCCGGCGGAAATCCTGCAGGCAGTGAAGGCCGGCCGTGCCGCTGCGGGTTCGGGCGCTTACTTCACAATGAAGGAGTTCACTGACAAAGACGACAGCGTTGCGCTGGTCCCGGTCGGTAACAGCTATTATTCGGGACTCGCCTTCCTGCCCAACCAGCAGGCGGAGGTTGGTGCCTTTAATGCCGTGCTGAAAGACTATATCGGTTCGGACAAGATGATGGCGTCGGTTGGCAAATACGGCTACACTAAAGCCACCCTGCCAGACGGCACCACCGCAGCCGAGCTCTGCGAGCGTTGAAGCCGGGCCGGAAATTGCCATCCATACGCCTCACCGCCTCCGCGTCTCTGGCCGGGGAGCGCCCGGCGGGGGTAAGGGCATGATGAGCGAGTTCGCGCTCGGCTTCAGCGTGGCGGCGCTCGCGAAGGGCGTGATGGTCACCCTCGTCGTGACCCTCGCGGCATCTCTGGTGGCGGTTATCCTGGGGCTGATCGTCGGCCTGATCCGGATCTCGCCCCTTTGGCCGCTCCGCTGGTTCGGCGTCGCCTATATCGAAGTCTTTCGCGGAACGTCGATGCTGGTGCAGGTCTACTGGTGGTTCTTCGTGCTGCCTATCTTCGGGGTCGCGTTGTCACCCTGGACCGTCGCAATCTTCGGTATCGGCATGAATGTGTCCGGTTACGGTGCCGAGTTGGTCCGCGCCGCCATCCAGGGCGTCGACCGCGGCCAGTGTGAAGCCAGCATCGCGCTCAACTTGCCGCGGCTCACCGCGATGCGGCGCATCATCCTGCCGCAGGCGATCCGCGCCATGCTGCCCGCCTGGGGCAACCTGCTGATCGATCTGCTTAAGAGCACCTCGCTCATCTTCTTCATCACCATCACCGAGCTCACCACCGCCTCCAAGCTGGCAGCCGACGCCACCGGCAATTACTTGCTGTTCTTCGCGGTCGCGCTGTTCGGCTATTACGTCATCGCGCGCGCCCTCATCACGCCCTTCGTGCGCTGGCTTGAACGCCGCTTCTCGCGCGGCTTCGTGCGGGAGGCACAGGCGTGAACATCTGGGACTGGTCCTACGTTTGGGAGGCGTTCCCGTATCTTTATGGGGGGGCGATTGTCACGATTGAGGCCACGCTGCTCGGCTTCGCGATTGCACTGGTGCTCGGCCTGGTCTTTGCACTCATCCGCCAGTCGCCGAACCGCTACATCTCCACCGCGATGGCGGAGATCGTGGAGTTCATCCGCTCCACGCCGCTGCTGCTGCAGGTGTTCTTCGTCTATTTTGTCGGCCCGCAGTTCGGGATCGTCATCCCTGCTTGGACAGTTGGCATCGGCGTGCTGGGCATCCATTACGCCGCTTATTGCTCGGAGTGCTACCGCGGCGGTATCGAGAACGTCGAAGGGGGTCAATGGGAGGCCTGCACAGCGCTCAACCTGTCGCCGATGCGAACCTGGCGCGCCATCATCCTGCCGCAGGCGATCCCACCGATAGTGCCTGCTCTGGGCAACTACTTCATCGGCATGTTCAAGGACACGCCGATCCTGGCAGCCATCGCCATCCTGGAGATGCTGCAGCAGGCGAAGAATTTCGGCGCGAACAACTACCGCTACATCGAGGTGATCACCATGGTCGGCTTCTTCTACCTCGTGTTCAGCCTGGTCGCTTCCGCGATCGTGCAGTCGGTGAGCTTCTGGCTAAACCGCCGCTACCATCTGCAGTAGGAGGTCCGTCCGCCATGAGCGAAACCATATTTTGGAGAACGTCACGACGCGCTATAGCCTGCTGGAGGAACTCAATCTCAACATCGCGCTCAACGAGAAAGTCATGGGCGAACCTATGGTCCGTTTCGAGAATGTGGCAAAGCGCTACGGCGCGCTGACGGTGCTGGACGACCTCAATCTCGACATTGCTCGCAACGAGAAGGTGTGCATCATCGGCCCCTCCGGCTCGGGCAAGACCACTGTGCTGCGCATGCTGATGACGCTGGAGCGCATCGACGGAGGGGTGATCTGGGTCGACGGGGAGCCGCTCACGCACATGCAGAAGAACGGCCAGATGGTGCCGGCGAGCGACCGTCATTTGCGGCGCGTACGCGGCAAGATCGGCATGGTGTTCCAGCACTTCAACCTGTTCCCCCACATGACCGCGCTGCAGAATTGCATGGAGGCGCCGGTGTCGGTGCTTGGGCTCTCCCGGCAGGAGGCTGAGGCCCGAGCGGCGGAGCTGCTCGACATGGTCGGGCTCGGCGATAAGAAGAACCATTTCCCGATCCAGCTCTCCGGCGGCCAGAAGCAGCGCGTGGCGATCGCTCGGGCGATGGCTATGCGGCCCAAGGTGATGCTCTTCGACGAGGTGACTTCGGCACTCGACCCGGAGCTCGTCGGAGAAGTGCTCAACGTCATCCGCAACCTCGGCGCCGAGCACGATCTCACCATGCTGATGGTCACGCACCAGATGGGCTTCGCCAAGCAGTTCTCCGACCGCGTCTGCTTCTTTTACGGCGGCAAGATTGCCGAACAAGGCCCGCCGGACCAGCTTTTCGGCAATCCGCAGAATGAGCGGACGCGGCAGTTCCTCAGTGCCGTGCTGGAGGCGAGGTAGTATACTCCGAGCTTTACCTCCCTTTGTGATAGGAGAATCGCACATAAGGAGAAAGGGGCTCTTGTGCCGTCTGCGATTCTGACGGAGGTCGCCCGGACAACAGGAGGTCGCGACGGTGTTTTGGATGTAGTTCGGGCGAGGTTCCGGTCTCCCGAGACTTGCCCCCCGCACCGATGCACCTCTCCTTTGCTCCCTCCCGCCTAATTGCGCAGCAGGCTCTTTATGCGTGCCTGCGTGCCGCTCGCACTGCTCCTGGCCCAGGTCGCCATGACGAAGCTCCGAGAGCACTCTGATCGAAGGATTTGGGGAAAATGAAGTGCTGGTTGGCCTCCAGTGGACTACAAGCGCTGAAGCCCACTCGAGCCGCTAGGCTTTGACGAAAAGTTTCCGGGGTACCTTCGACAGGCACTCGTTGCCGTCAGGTGTAATGAGAACGGTTTCGGTGATTTCGAATCCCCAGTAGTCGTACCAGAAACCAGTCATGAAGTGGAAGATCATGCCGGGCTGAAGCACGGTCCTGTCACCTCGCCGCAAGCTCATCGTGTGTTCGCCCCAATCCGGAGGGTATGACAGTCCGACTGGATATCCGGCTCGAGTTGTTTTCTCCAGTCCATACCTCTCAAGGACATCAAAGAATGCCACGGCCCAGTCTTCGCAAGTCGCGCCTGGCTTTGCGACCTGGAGGCCCACTTCCATGCCCTCAAGAGTGGCCTTCTCCGCATCCAAGAAATGCTGCGGCACCCTGCCGAGGCAGTAGGTCCGCGCGGTCGGGACATGGTAGCGCTTGTAAACACCGGCGATCTCGAAGTAGGTACCTTCGTTGTTCCGGAGAGGCTGATCGTCCCATGTGAGATGGCACGCCGCTAAATCGGCGCCCGATGGAAGCATCGGTACGATGGACGGATAATCACCTCCGAACTTGGAGGTCCCGCGGATCGCAGCATCGTAAATGTCTGCAACAAGGTCACACTTGCGCATACCCGGTTCCATCTTTTCCAAAATGCGCTCATGCATGAGGGTGACGATCTCTCCCGCCTTGCGCATGTACTCGAGTTCCTGAGGACTCTTGATCGCCCGCTGCCAATTCACAAGCACCGTCGCATCAACGAATTTGGCATTGGGTAATCGCGAAACCAAAGTTTCGAAGGCGGTCGCAGACAAATAGTAGTTGTCCTTCTCCAGACCGATGAGGCCCTTGTCGAGCTTGCGGTCGACAAGCACTTTGCAAAGATCTTCCATCGGATGACACACAGGTGTCTGGACGTAGCTGTCCGAATAACTGACGACGTTCTCATCCGAGAAATAGACCGTTCGTCTCGCGCCGTTCTCGTCCGAGCACCGGCCCCACCAGATCGGGTCACCCTCTGGGGGCAGGATGACCGCTTGGTGATTATAGAAAGACCAACCATCATACCCCGTTAGCCACGCCATGTTCGCAGGTTCGCTAAGGATGAGGATATCGATCCCGCGCCTCTGCATCTCAGAGCGCGTTTTGCCAAGCCGCGCTCGATATTCTTCCAAGCTGAAATTCAATTTTGTGGCGACCATTTCTTTGGCTCCCCTATAGGACTGGACGGATTTAAACAGAGCCCGAAGCCCATATCGCGAATTTAGCAGC
>NZ_RZSR01000029.1:0-14937 GCF_004023265.1 Mesorhizobium sp. M1A.F.Ca.IN.020.06.1.1 | reverse complement strand
GGTGTTCGCCGGGACGCTGCCGATTGGGAATTGAGTTCGAGAATAGCCTTCGAATAGGTCCTCTGGTCCACGCGTCTTTTGTTAGGTCCTGGCCAACGCTCTGAGACTCTTGTCCGGCAGCTTGCCAGGCCGCGATCCGTGGCGGGGTAGTCCGGCAGCGTTGCGCTCATCTGCATGTCGCCCACGGTCGAGACCGTCACCTCCCCGCCGGATCTCGAGAGCGCGTAGAGCTGTTCGCGGTGGCCCGGCAAGGAGAAGCTCACGGAATCCCGGTCGGCGGGCGCATCTGGCCTGCCGCAAACCTACGCCCGACGAGCCGCCTATCCCGGATCCTTAATTAGATTGCGCTCAGTCTCTAAATGGCATATAGATTTCGTACGCAATCTAAATATGGAGGCCGATCATGCGCGTGAGCCGCATTCAGGCTGAGAAGAACCGGCAGACCGTGATCGACGTGGCCAGCCGCCTTTTTCGGGAACATGGGTTCGACGGCATCGGCCTCAAGGATCTGATGAAGGGTGCCGGGCTGACCCAAGGCGCCTTCTACAAGCAGTTCGCGTCGAAGGAGGACTTGGTCGCACAGGCTTCCAGACGGGCGGTGGAGAGTACGGCTGCCCGATGGGCGACAGCGACCGCAGCCAATCCCAGCGATCCGCTTGGGGCGGTGATGGCATTTTACCTCAGCATGGGCCATCGCGAGCAAAGGATGGACGGCTGCCCGGTCGCGGCGCTCGGCTCGGATGCCGCCAGGCAGCGGGCCGAGGTGAAAGGGTCGTTCGAAGCCGGCATCAAGCAGTATCTCGAAATCATCGGCCGGTTGATCGCCGCGACCGACGTAGACGAGCCCAACAGCAAGGCCATGGCCATTCTTTCGACGATGGTCGGCGCGCTGACGTTGTCGCGCGTCGTCAACGACCCCGACCTCGCTCAGGCCTTTCTGGATGCGGCCACCGAACAGGTTCGCGACGCAGTCACGGCTTGAACCGCGCGGGACTGACGACCGGGATTGATAGGAGAATAGATGCGACGGATCGTTGTAACGGGCATGGGCGCGGTCACGCCGCTTGCGGCGGATGTCGAGACGTCCTGGTCGCGTCTCCTGGCCGGCCGCTCTGGTATCCGCAGGCTTGCGGACGAGGTGGTGGAAGATTTGCCGGCGAAGATCGGCGGCGTGGTTCCTTCCCTGGAGGATGATCCCCAAGCCGGCCTCGATCCGAACGGTTTCCTGGCGCCGAAGGATCAGCGCAAGGTCGACCGCTTCATCCTGTTCGCGCTGGCCGCTGCAGAAGAGGCGCTTGCCCAGGCGAGATGGAAACCGGCCTCGGAAAAGGATCGGGTTCGCACGGCGACGATCATCGCTTCAGGTGTCGGAGGTTTTCCCGCCATCACCGAGGCGGTACGGACCGTCGACCAGCGCGGCGTTCGGCGCCTTTCACCGTTTACGGTGCCGTCTTTCCTGGTGAACCTCGCGGCTGGCCACGTCTCGATCCGCTACGGCTTCAAAGGCCACATCGGCGCGCCGGTAACCGCATGCGCCGCCGGCATCCAGGCGATCGGCGATGCGGCTCGCATCATCCGCGCCGATGAGGCCGATATCGCTTTGTGCGGCGGCACCGAGGCATGCATGAACACCGTCAGCTTGGGCGGCTTCGCAGCGGCACGCTCGCTTTCGACCTCCTTCAATCACCGCCCCGATCAAGCTTCTCGTCCGTTCGACATGTCGCGGGACGGATTCGTCATGGGCGAAGGCGCCGGCATCCTGGTCATCGAGGAATTGAGCCATGCGCTGGCTCGCGGCGCGAAACCGCTCGCCGAGGTCGTCGGCTACGGCACCACGGCGGATGCCCATCATGTCACTTCCGGCCCCGAGGACGGCGATGGCGCGCGACGTGCGATGGAGATCGCGATTGCCCAGGCCGGCATCTCGCCACGCGACATCCGCCACCTCAATGCGCACGCGACCTCCACGCCGGTGGGCGACCTGGGAGAAATCGAAGCGATCAAAAGGGTCTTCGGCGCGGATTTCTCGATCGCCGTCAGCGGGACCAAGTCGGCGACCGGACACCTGCTCGGCGCTGCCGGCGGGCTCGGCGCGATCTTCACGATATTGGCGCTCAGGGACCAGGTGGCGCCGCCAACCCTCAATCTGGGCGCGCCCGATCCGGCCGGCGACGGCATAGACTTCGTCGCGAACCAAGCCCGGCCAATGGAAATGGACTACGCGATCTCCAATGGGTTTGGCTTCGGAGGTGTGAACGCCAGCGCGCTGTTCCGGCGCTGGGACGGACAGGCATGAACGGTCGAGCCGCTCCCTGGCTGCGGCTTTTGTTTCGGCCTTCCGATTTCCCCACTCCAGCCGCAAGAAAGTGATCTCATGGAAAAGACCAATCCTGGCGTCGCCCTCGTCACAGGCGCATCCTCGGGCATCGGGCGCGCAACAGCCGCAGCCCTCCGGAACGCGGGCTTTCGCGTGTTCGGAACCAGCCGTCGCGCGATCTCCGAACAGTCCGACGGCGTTACCATGCTGACCGGCGACGTGACCGACGACGCGTCCGTATCGAAGCTGGTCGAAGAGGTGCTGGCCGAAACCGGACGCATAGACCTGCTCGTCAACAATGCCGGCATCGGCCTGCTCGGCGGCGCGGAGGAATCCTCGACTGCGCAGGCTCAGGCGCTGTTTGATGTCAATGTCTTTGGTGTCATCCGGATGACCAACGCGGTGCTGCCGACAATGCGACGCCAACGGAGCGGCAGAATCGTGAATTTGAGTTCCGTGCTGGGCCTGATTCCGGCTCCCTATTCCGCTCTCTATGCGTCGACCAAGCATGCGATCGAAGGCTATTCAGAATCGCTGGACCATGAACTGCGCTCGTTCGGAATTCGCGTGGTGCTGGTCGAGCCCGCCTACACCCGCACGTCGTTTGAAGAAAATCTCGCCAGGCCCGATCAGTTGCTGGACATCTATGGCATCGCGCGCGCCGGCATGGATGTGGTTCTGCGGAAAGCCATCGAGACAGGCGATGCGCCCGAGGTCGTGGCCAAGACGGTCTTGCAAGCGGCGACCGCCTCCGTTCCACGGAGGCGCTATGCTGCCGGAAAAATGGCTCGCCAGATCAGCTTGCTGCGCCGTTTCGTTCCCGAATCCGCCTTCGACAAGAGCCTGCGAAAGCAAAACGGCCTGCCGGCCTGACATCCAAGTCGCCGACAGTGGTCATTCGAGGCTCTCTGACACAGGAGTTGGGCAGCCGCAGCCGCCCACCCCCTTAGGCGGCGCTGCCGGTTCGGCGCGACGGGAGTTGCCCGGGATCAAAGGCGGCATTTGCGGCGGCAGAGGTGTCGAAATGCCTCGGCTCGAAGGCCAGCGCATCGTGCATGGGAAGCGCTGCCGAGAAGAGGAAGCCCTGCCCGATCATGCAATCGAGCGAGCGCAGGATCAGGCGATCGGCGTCCGTTTCGACCCCCTCCGCCATGACCTCTATGCCAAGCGTTCGTCCGAGATCGATGACGGCCTTGACCAGCGCCTGATCTTCCACGGATTTGGCCAGATCGCGAACGAAGTCCTTGTCGATCTTAATCTTGCGGATCCGACTGTCCTTCAGCGAAACCAGGGTCGAAAAGCCGGTGCCGAAATCGTCCAGCACGATCGATATGCCCGCGTCCGCCAGGCGTTCCAGCTTTTCGTCGACCCGGGCGCGATCCACGGGCGCCTCTTCGGTAATCTCTATCTCGAGCATGGCCGCGGGGACATTCCTCGTCTTCAGGATGTCCAGCATCATATCGTCGACATTGCCTGCCTCGAGTTCACGCGGCGACAGATTCATCGCAACGCGCACATCCTGGCGCCCTTTCCTCGCCAGTTCCTCGATCATGGAGCAGCAATTGAGAAAGACCTTCTCCGTCAGCAAGGAAAGCAGACCGGTTTCGCGTGCCGCTGTCACGATCTCCGGCGGGGGAATGGCGCCGTGAACCGGGTGCTGCCACCGCAGCAGCGCTTCGAAGCCGGCGACCGCTTGCGTGTCCAGCCGCACGATGGGCTGGAACCATGAGCAAAGCGTGCCTCTCTCGATAGCTGCGCGCAGGTCGCGCTCGATGCAGTGCTTGCGTTCGAGCCCGTGATCGAGCTCGGCATCGAAGAGGCAGTATTCGTTCCTGCCGCTGCGCTTGGCCGCGTAAAGCGCGAAGTCGGCGCGCAGCAGCATCTCCGTCAGTCGCGGTGTCTCCGATACGTATATACCGATCGAGGCGCCGACACGCACCGATTTCAATGCCGGATCCGGATTGGCGATGGCCGCGATGATCAAGGACGCAAGCTCGTCTATCGAGTGCTGCGAGCTTGCGGCGGGAAAGAGCAGCACGAACTCGTCGCCGCCGATGCGCGCGATCGTTGCCCCCGGCGGCGCGTGGCTCTCTATCCTGCGCGCGACCCGGACCAGCAGGTCGTCGCCGATATTGTGACCATAGGTGTCGTTGACGGATTTGAAGCCGTCGAGATCGATCAGCATGGTCACGAACGGACCGTCGGAAAAACCCATCTCGCCGATTGCGTGCTCGAGCCCGTGCCTGTTGAGCAAGTTCGTCAGCGGATCGCACCTGGAGTTTCGTTCCATCCGGGCTGCGAACGCCCTCGCCTCGTATTTGAGGCGGCTCGTCTCCTTGAAGCGGGTCTGCCCGAGCAGCGAGCTTCTGATCATGCCTCCAAGAAAAAGCAGGACCGTGAGGCCGAGGACGTAGTTCTCGATATTGCCTTTCGCCAACACGCATCCTGCGGCGATCAGAAGCGGCAATGTCAAGAAGTTGATCGAAGCCGGCGCGTATGACGCACCATAGGTGACCGAACCGGCCGACAGGCCGGCGAGCACGATCAGATAGAGCGGCGCCTGGGGGGTGGTGTATCCATCCGACAGCACGGCCAGAAAAGACCAGGCGATGCCCGATGCCAGCGCTAACAGCCCGTAAACGGAAAGTCGCGCATCGACCGGCCTCGACCGGCCATCGGGCCCATTAAAGGCAATTTCCGGCTGGGTGAGGGCCAGTCCTATGCGGGCGCCGTTGATGATGGTGACCGCCACAAACCACAGCGCCGCCGCCGGGCCACCGCCCGAGAGCATCTGCACGGCCAGGATCAGGGCCGAGAGAACGGTGCCGATGGGCATCGAGATGAAAAGGCCCTTCTTCAGGTCAGCGAACTGATCCCGCAGAATTCCCGCTTCCACGGCTTCGCTTTGCCCCTGAAGGGCTGAACCTGGGCCGGGCTGGTCGGAATTTCTCATGCCTAGTGGCTAAACGAGCGGAATGAAAATCGCGTTAAGGATTTCAGCGACTTACGCCGCATCAGTCATGGATAGGCGAGCGCGACGGTCCGGCCCGCCTCCCCATCGGGGTCGAGGCTGTCCACAACTCCAGCCGAACGGACTGTTCCCCACGCTGCCTCTGCGCTTCGATCTACCCCGGTGTGGCGGGAGTTTGCGAAAATCTTTGGGTCCGTTTGGAAACCGATCTGACGAAACTCCATCAAATCATTCGTCGGCCGCTACGGTCACCAAAGGATGGGTGTCGATGTCGTGACAGGCCTCGAACTTTGCCCATCGACTGGCGCAAAGCAGGCCAGGCGATCGTTGATTTGCCCAAACCAGCGTCGGGAGTCAGTCTGGCTCGGTCGGACTCCAATCGAATAGCGCAGGGAGAAAGAAGATGGCTCAAGACCACTCTAAATCGAACGGACCGGATCTGGCCCAAGGCATTGCGCTAGCCGACCTTGCCGATGGCGCAAAGCTGGTCGGTCACTGTGGCGATGAACAGGTGCTGTTGGTGCGCCGCGGGACAGAGGTCTTCGCAATCGGAGCGGCGTGCACGCATTATGGCGGGCCGCTGGTCGACGGTCTTGTCGTGGAGGATACCGTTCGATGTCCGTGGCACCACGCCTGCTTCGATTTGCGCACCGGCGAAGCCGTGCGTGCGCCTGCGTTCAGTCCACTCGCCTGCTGGTCGGTGGAACATCGCGGCGATCGCATATTCGTGGGCGAGAAGCGCAAGCGAGCGGCTCAAACGCCCGGCAGCGGAGGCGCTGGCCAGTTTGCCGGCAGAATCGTGATCGTCGGAGGCGGCGCGGCCGGTTTCGCAGCCGCCGAAAGACTACGGCGCGAAGGCCATCAGGGCAGCATTGTCATGCTCAGCGACGACGAGGCGCCGCCCGTCGATCGCCCCAACCTTTCCAAGGACTACCTCGCCGGCAAGGCGCCGTCGGACTGGGTTCCGCTGCGTCGGGAAAGCTTCTATGCCAAGAACGGCATTGATCTGCGCCTCAAAGCCAGCGTCGCCGACATCGATGTCCGGTCCGGCGAGGTCGTGCACGCAGACGGGAACCGAACTGCCTACGACCGTTTGCTGCTTGCTACGGGAGCCGAACCGGTCCGCCTCACGATCCCGGGCGCCGATCAGCCACAGGTCCATACGCTGCGCTCGCTCTCCGACTGCAGCACGATTATCGAGGAAGCCGAGACGGCCCGCAGCGCCATCGTGCTGGGCGCCAGTTTCATCGGCCTCGAGGTTGCCGCGTCCCTGCGTGCGCGGAACATCGAAGTTCATGTCGTCGCGCCCGACGAACGGCCGATGGAGCGGGTCCTCGGGCCGCAGATGGGCGACTTCATCCGCAGCCTCCACGAGCAAAATGGCGTCGTCTTTCATCTCAAGGACACCGCGACCGCCATCGACGGCACGAACGTACAACTGAGCAGCGGCCTTACGCTGACCGCGGATCTCATCGTCGCTGGCATCGGCGTGCGGCCGCGGCTCGGGCTTGCCGAAAAGGCTGGGCTCAGGCTCGACCGCGGCATCATGGTGGACGCCTTTCTGGAGACGAGCGCGCCGGGCATTTTCGCGGCAGGCGACATTGCGCGATGGCCCGATGCCCACTCCGGCGAAAACATCAGGGTCGAGCACTGGGTGGTCGCAGAAAGGCAGGGACAGACGGCAGCTCTGAACATGCTCGGACAGCGCGAGAAATACACTGCCGTGCCGTTCTTCTGGAGCCAGCATTATGACGTCCCGATCAACTACGTTGGACATGCGGAGCGATGGGACGAGATCGCGGTGGAAGGCGACATCGCCGCCAAAGATTGCCTCCTGCGTTTCAAGCGCAAGGGACGCACACTGGCGGTCGCCTCGATTTTTCGCGACATCGAAAGCTTGAAGGCCGAATTGGAGATGGAACGCCAGAGCGCTACCTGATGAAGCATGCAGAGGCCGCTTAGCGCAGCGCACGCACGGAGGCGGCCGGCGTCGGTCTGCAATGCGCTCAAATCCGACATCCGACCGGAACGGCCGACCGCTGCAAATGTGATGCAGTTGAGGACCAAAGGCCGTTTTGCCGTTTCAGACGGCCTGGCGAAGACTGATTTGCCGCCATGCGATCGGCGGTACCAATCGCCTACGAAAAGCAACAACGCGATGAAACCTTTCAGGGCTTCTTTCCGTTCGGTCGGAGGAGGATCCAACAATGACCGAACCCGGCGAAAGCAGTTCCCATAACCGGATCGACGACAAGCAGCTCGTCATTTTGCTGAAACAGAAAACAGGCATTTCGGACGCGCAAGCCAGGAGGCTGATAAAAGCGGTTGGACGCGATCGTCCCGCGCTGTTGCGGGAAGCCAGAATCATCAGGGCGAGGCACTCGGGCGTCTAGTTCACGCCGCCGCTTGAGCCGGTCGATGGACCTTTCCGAAAAACGGCCATCCCCTCAGCGTGCGACCAGCCGAGAAACCTTGAGCCGCGGCGCGAAAAAGCAGCGCAAATAGGGCTGATTGGTTATCACGTAGTTGTTTTCGCAGATATGATATTGGCCATCCGGTGATTCCTGAACCCGGTCTCGCGGGATGTTGAAACCGTCGGGCAAATAGGTATAGCCGCCGTCGGCTCTGGACCGCACCGAAGACTGAGGGATGGCGCGGCAATCTTGACTGCCGCAGCACTTGAATCTCGTTACCGGGTCAATCTTGTCTTCGTACCAATCATGCGCATTGGCGCCTGTTGCGGCGGCAATGCACATGGCTGTGAAGATGACCCTTCGCATGGCATTCCTCGTGTGCGGAGGCGCTGCTCATTCGGGCGTCATGTATATTAGCGTTGCGCCGAAAATGCCATTGCATCGCGAAGGCCCGGCACGGCAGCCGTCTGCCTCGCCCGCTCACACCAGCCATCGTTTTGGATGGTCTCGCCGGTCATGAACGCGTTCTGCATAAGATACAGACAGGCGGGCGCGCGATGTCGGAGGGCGTGGCGAAGCGCTTTTAGTCGTTGGTTGCTGCGTCTCGTTGCCCCAGAATCGCTTGTGCCTCCTGGCGGCATGCACAAGAATCGGCGGCTTGCGCAGACCTGCCGATTGCGAGATGGTGGGCGATGATCGCCGGTAGGTATCTGGATCACAAATTGGAATGCCCGTATTGCGGTGTGATCCGGTTGCAGATCCCCATCGATGCTCAACCCATTACCCAAATCCATTGTGCCGAATGCGGCAAATATCTGGGTACGTGGGACGAACTCCAGACCGACTTCGAGCGCCAGGGCGGCACCGAGGGGGTGTTCCGTCTGGACAAAGGGCGTATCCAGAAGCTCGCTTCCAGCCAATAACGAACCGCCGGTGGCAGCCAAGCCCGGAATTGGCGGGAACTAATTTCTGACTTGAACGTTGCGCCGCCATAGGGGACTTCCCATGGCGCTCACATCTGACAGTCAGTCACAGGAAGCTGTTGTTCAACGGCTTGTCCGGGAGATCGGCATTACCGAAGCGCAGGCGTTGGAACTTGTTTCTTTCCTAGGCTTGAATTGGGGTTCGCTCGTTCGCGAGGCGAAGGCACTGTCGTTCAGGAAGTAGCCTGTTGACGAGCCAGATCCGGTTTTCTTGCACGCGTGCCAAGGCACGCGCTGGAAAGTGCGCAAAGATACATTAGCGATCGCTTGACGAATCCGCCGACCGCACCAGTCTTGCGTCTATGGCAAGAGGCATCAAGGTCGGAGACGAGGTCGCCATCACCGCAACGGTTCGCCGGCGGGTGACGGAGGACCGCGTCAGCGTGTCGATTCCCTCCTATGAGCAGCCGCATTCGATCATCGACCGCACGTCGACCGTGAAGAGAGGCCAGCCGATCGAGCTCGTCGGAGATGTAACGCGCGTCAATGGGGACCGGGTGACAGTGAAGCTCGGCGTACCGGTTACAGTGGACATCGACAAGGTCAGGCTGGTGACCACCAGCAAGCCTCCCGCGCGAAAGCCACCGGTGGTTCAGCGGCCGGCGTAAGGAAGACTGTGCCTGCCGGCAGTTCCGGACGGAAACCCGAGTCACGCTTTCTAGAATTGCTCCGGCAAAAACCCGCCCGGGGAGGAGCGCGGGCGGGTTTTCGCAAGAGCGGCCACATGACTCGCTCACGGATGGCGGCCCTCATTTCGGAGCAAAGGTTCGCCCCGCCGCTGCGTACCGAACAGCAAGACCCGCGGAAGGTTCCCATCGAGCCGAACGCTCCCGCACGCGCCCTCATCTTGACGGCCAAAAACCGCAAACCCATATCGCAGCCAGGCCAGGATCGTTGAAGGTTCCGGCCCGTCTCAGAACTCAAATTGTTCGTTCGACTTGGAGGATCTTATGAACGATCGGATGTTTGACAGCCCTGTTTTCGTGAAGAGCGGGAACAGCCTCATCCAGGAAATCGCGTGCCTCGATGACGCCCTGGAATTTCTCTACGAATGGCCCAAGAACAGACGCGGCACCATCTACGAGACCGCCCTGCGTGCCTGTCAGCGAGCATTCGACAGCGACTATCCGCTAACGGCGGCCAGAGACGCGTTCTGCGGCTTCGCAAAGTCGGTCAAAATCCACGAGGACGTGAGTGTCACTTTGCCTTGGATGACCGGCAAGGGCCCAGGCAGCGGCGTGACTGCGTAGCCGCAAAAAGGAGGCAGTCACGATGCTTGCAAAACCGTTCGAAAAGCCGATCCGCGTCTGGGTCGGACTGGGATTTCCGCGTCAGCTGAACACTGTCGTAGATGCCTATCAGTTCGTCGCCGACTGGTGTGGCAACAGCCCTGAGCAGAAGGCGGCGATGCGTGCCTGCAAGGCCGCCTTGGCCGGCGAAATCGACGCAGAAACGGCGAGAGGCGTCTTCGTTGGCTTTGCCCGCCGGAAGGACATCCTCATCGAGGAGGGAGCAGTTCCGCTCCCAACTGGGAAGGCAGCCCAGCCGAAGCACGCTTGATGGGACCGAGGCGGCGGCCAACGCCGCCTCGTTTCACCTGTAGGACGCGAACTAGCGCTTGGCGCTGTCGCTGTCGGCATCGGCCCGGGCGAGGAATGTCTCGGTGACCTGCGGAAGATTGTCCTTCAGCCACTCGGCCATCGCTTCTTCTTCGCGCAGGTTCTGCTCACAGACCCGAGCAATCTCGGCTTCACCCACGGCTTCAGCGGCAGCCATGAGGATCGTATAGGAAGCGATCTCCATATGCTCGAAGGTGTAGCTGGCCAGAGAGCCTTTCATCACCTCGTCGCCGGCGAACACGCCGCTGATCGACTGCGCCATTGCGGTCAGTTTTCCGCCTGCGTCCTTCAGTGTTGACGAACCTTCTTCCAGGCCATCCAGGCAAGACTTCAATCGTCTCGCCTGCTCCTTGGTCTCGGCGAGGTGAGCGCGGATGCGTTCGCTGAGTTCCGGATAGCTCTCGAGCCGGCCCAGTTGGCCGGACAGCATCGTCTCGGCTTGCTCTTCCATTGCGTGAGCATCCCTCAGCCACTGGATCAGCCATTCGCGGGATTCAGACATAGTTTGTTCCTCCTGGTTGGGTGCGCCCGAACCACAAGGACTGCGGATTGTTCCGTGGCGAGAGTGACGGGAGTGGGCATGACGAGCAGCAGGCCCGCGGCTCCTCGAAAAGCGTCGCTGACAGGACGGAAGCCGCGTCCGCATACCAACCTCCCAGAGGCTGGAACATTCCCAAAGGGAGGCGGTTTTATTCCTATCCAGGAGGAACAACCATGGCAGACGACACGACCAAGCGTGATTTCCGCGACCGCGGCCGCGTGTCAGGCGATGAGGAATATGAGGTCGCCCACTTCGCGAGGAAATTCCAGCTGACAATCCCCGAGGCTCGCGACCTCATCAAAAAGCACGGAAACGATCGTGCGACGCTGGAGCGCGAAGCAAGGGCGGTGGCGAGCCGCTGACGGGCGTTCGCACTTCTGCGGAGATACTGCGAAGGAGACTTGACATGGCTAACAACCTATCCCGCGAGGAGGAGCAGCGTGGCACCAGCAGGGTCTTCATGTGGGGCACCGTCGCCGCGGCCGCAATCTTTGTGGCCCTTCTGGCGCTATTTTGGTTCGGCTCGTGATTGCCGTCGGCCACAAGGCCAAAGACCTTGGGCGTACCACAGCCCTGCTCGACCGGTCGGGGCGGCGTCCTTAATTTGGGATTTTGAAATGAGGCAACCGACGGCATGGGCGGGGGGCGATGGGGAGCCGTCGGTTACCAGGAACAGGGGCCATCGAATCAAAATATGCATAGGCCCTTATATGATCATGCCAGCAATTTGCGTTCTTGGAAACTGGTTCCCCCCGAAAATTCAATCGCCTATGCCTAAGAACGCAGATTCGAGATGATCTTCACGGGCCTCGCCCGCTACGCCGCATTTCGCTGAGCCGCCCTGAACGGATGGTCCATGGTAAACGCATCCGGCCGGATACGCCGCTCTACCTGCACCCAAGTAACGGGATGCGCGATGGGGAAGCCGGCGCGGGCCCGCGGCGAAAAAGCGCCGGCGGCCGTGTTGCCGCGTCCGTTGCGCAGATAATCGATGAAGATGCGGCCCTTGCGGGCCACCGGCGCTGCCGACAGCAAGTAGCGGTCGGGTTCTGCGTCGGCGAGGACCTGTGCAATCGACCTGGCGAGCTGCCGCGCGCCGTCGTGGGTCATCTTCGCCGACAGCGGCGCCATCAAGTGAATGCCCTTGCCGCCCGTGACCTTCGGCCAGCTTTCCAGACCTGACGCTGCCATGATGTCGCGCAGCGCCAGCGCGGTCTCAGTCACTTGCGCCCATTCCACGCCCTCACCCGGGTCGAGATCCAGCACGATCCGGTCGGCATGCTCTATATCATCCACCGTGGCATTCCACGGGTGGAGCTCGACCGCATCCATTTCGACCAGCCCGAGCAAGCCGTCGAGGTCGTCGACCCAGACCCGAGTGCCCTCCCCACCTTCTCGCTTCTCGACGCGCAGCTGGTGCACCGCTGCCGGGATCTCGGGCAGCGGTCCCTTGTGGTAGAAAGTTGCCCCGAAGGCATGACGGACGAGCTTCAGTGGGCGACGGCCGAGGTGCACCAGCGCCTGATCGGCGACCAGACTCCAATAGCGAACGAGCTCATCCTTGGAAGGCGAGACCGCATCGGGCAGCAGCTGCAAGATATTCTCACGCGGCACGCCGTGATCTCGGTCCGCTCTTCGTTTCGACGGCGCCGGCGGCTTTGGCGGGACCGTCACCAGGTCCTCGCGGAGCCCCTTGAACACGGCTTCGCGCAAGATCCCGCGATCGGTAACGCCGCTGAACTGCACCTCGGCCAGGACTTCGGGTCTCACCCAGGTCGCCTTTGGCTTCACAATGGGCTCCGACAAAGGCGATTTGCCGATGATCAGCGGATCGAGCCGCTCGCGAACGCGTCGCGCCACTTCAAGCGTATAACCGCTCTGAGCCTTGCCTGCATAAAGCAGCCGGTCGCCCTCGCGCCTGCCGATATAGAGCGATGCGATCCGGCGCGGCTCAGCACCAAGCTTCTCGACGAACGCGACGATCGGAAAGGTGTCGCTCTTGATGCATTTGACCTTGACCCAGCTCGTCTGCACGCCGGAACGGTAGGGCGCGTCCGCGCGCTTCGACACGATCCCCTCCAGGCCCATCCGGCAGGCATGATCGAACATCTCCCTGCCGCTCACCTCCAGATGCTCGGCATAGGTCAGCGTCGGCGCGCTGTCCTTCAGCAGCGTTTCGAGCGCTGCCTTGCGCTCGACCAGCGGCTGCTGTCGCAGATCGCGACCGTCGAGGTGCAGCAGGTCGAAGGCATAGAAGATCAATCTCGAAGAGTTTGCGTTGCCCAACTCGCGCTCCAGCGCCTGGTAGTCAGGCAAGCCGGTGTCGCCGAGAACGACAGCCTCGCCATCAATGGTCGCAGATTTCACCGGCAAGCCCGCCGCCGCCTGGACAATCCTCCTGTAGCGATGCGACCAGTCATAGCCGCGGCGCGTGAAGGCTCGCGCTGTTGCGCCTTCCACGATGAGCTGGGTTCGGTAACCGTCGTACTTGATCTCGTGCAGCCATTCGCCGCCTTCGGGAGCTTTCTCGACCAAGGTGGGCGATTGGAACTCGATGAAGGAAAGCCGGTCTTTGCCGCTGGTCATGCACGCGCGACTCCAGGAACCGCGACTCAAGCCGGAGCAGTCCCATCAGTTCCTTCCATTTTAGTAAAATCGTATGTTTGTCCGACTTGGCCAAGCGTGGCCTCGCAAAGGCAACGCGTTGCCCTCCGACCCGCATAGTGCTCCGATTATCTGAGTAGATGTTTTATTAGTTGAGTGCGGAACAATCCTTAGCCGGCGACGTTTGGCTGCGGGGTGAATCTTCTTCAGGTGGGCCGTCAATGAACAAGTCAATCGTAATGGATTCGGTCGAGATCGACACGCTGGAAGACAGGTATTACGTGCGCGTTATCGAGGATGGCGTTGTCACCATCAAGGGTTTCGGTTCCGAAGCGGACGCGAAAGCTTTTGCCAAGCACGAACACACCCGACTGGGACTTGACGCTGTCAAGCAGCCGGGCACCGGCCAAAAGCTGCGATACGGCTTTCCGGAAAGTTGATGCCGCCTCGAAGATCGAGGAGTCTCTGACTTCCCCTTCGGGAACGCGGCAACGCGCGGCCGCGGTCCTGCCCTGCAAACAAGTCAGCCATACGCGTCGTTCATTTGCCTGGTCGAGGTTGAACCAGCTTGAAGTCGAAGCTCTCCGGCAAACGTCCACGAGTGCTCACAGGCCTCACGGAGGACGCGACCTCCGGCTTGCGTGGACAGTTAGCTCGCTGCCAGCAGCGCTCGGCAGCGGGACTAGCTTAGCGACGCTGTTTATGGCGATAGCCATTCATTTCGGGCCTGAGGGCCGAAAGCGAGGGCCCCTTCGCCGTGAACACGACGCCCGCCGCCTCAAAAGCGCGACGGATGCGGGTTCGTTTTTCGACCCGCAGAATTCTGATCCCGTTCTCGAAGTCGCGAATGGTCCCCTCCCCTAGGCTGGCCTTGGCGCCGAGGCGCACTTGCGACCAGTGCAGGAGTTCTCGCGCGGCTCGCGACTCCTCTGGCGTCAAATCCATCAAGGGGTCTCCCCTAGGGTTTTTCAGCTGTCAATTTCCAGCCTCGCGTGTCCCGGCTGCTCGTGCCAGATCACCTGCCGGAGATCGCCCCAGTCCACTGCCTGCCCGCAGGCGGGACATGTCCGGAACTGGTCCTTTTCGTTGGCGGCTGCTCTGACCCGCAACCGGGCAAAGATCGGCGGCCCCAAATCAGAAAGCTTTGTCACCCAGCTTCCTTGCCTCACGTTGCAAAATCTTACGGTCGTTGCCGTGCTCGCTGATCAGTTCCCGAACCTGTTCAGGCGTGATGCGATGCTGCTTGGCAAAGTAGCGAACCTCATAATCGTCGTCCGCCGACACACGGTCGCGGTCCCGGAAATCGCGCTTCGTTTTGACGTCTGCCATGGTTGCTCCTCCTGGCAAAACGAACACCGGGAAGGCAGGAATGTTCCAAACCGCTAATATGTGCGTGAAGCGCTACGGCCGGGATGGGGTCGGCCACGGCATTGCCTGGGGAGGCCTCAAATGAAGTAACCGGCGGCATGGGCGGGGGGCGTTGGGGAG